>CAJXMY010000139.1 GCA_913056435.1 uncultured Hyphomonadaceae bacterium
ATGTGGCGGGACAGACACATTCTGAGCTGCCCCACTACAGCGCTTGTGAAACGCCGGGGACCAGCGAGGTGACGGCCTCATGGCATATTTCTTCGAACACGATCTGGCGCCCGACATAGGCCCGCAGCATCATTTTTCCGCCCGATCCGCTGACCAGACCGACAAGCCGTCCGGACTTGCTGAGCTGGTCTATCAGGACCGCAGGAACCGTCTTGAGGCCTCCTGCCAGCAAGATCCGGTCGAAAGGCCCATGTTCGGGAAGCCCGAGAAGCCCGTCTCCATGTCGGACAGACACATTGTCCACGCCCAGCGCAGTCAGCCGGTCCGCTGTGGCCTCGGCAAGCGTACGAAGCCGCTCCAGCGCATAAACATGCCGGCACAGCTGGCTCAGAAGCGCCGCGGTGTAACCACTCCCGGCGCCCACCAGGAGCACGCGCTGGGCATTGCCGGGCGGAATATCCAGCGCCTGGAGCAGCTTCGCCGTCACGGATGGCCGTGGGATGGCCTGCCCCCCCTCAATCGGAAGGCTGACATCCTCATTGGCCACCTCGGCCAGACCGGGCGGGACAAAGGCCGCCCGGTCCACGGTTTCCAGCGCCGACAGCACCCCATCATCGCGAATGCCCTGCCGCCGAAGGGACAGTATCACCCGGGCGGCTTTCAATGGATCCGCGATCAGGCCGGCCATCTCTGCGTCATCTCCTGTAGGAACCGTTCATGGGTCAGGTCCACGTGCAGCGGCGACACGGAGACATAGCCATCATAAATCGCCCGTAAATCCGTGCCCTTGTCCGGATTAGATAATTTCCCGCGATAGCCAATCCAATAATAGGTGTTGCCGCGCAAATCTTCCCGCGCCTCGGTCCGGATGATCCGCTCATCCCGAAATCCCTGACGCGTGAACTGGATGCCCGCCACCTGATCCGGGGCCCGGTCAGGAAAATTCACGTTTAAAATCAGATCATTCGGCCAACCATTCTCGATGAGCGGACGCAAAACGCGCTCTCCCCAGGCGAGAGGGGTATCCCACGGACATGAATGCGGCGTCTGGAAGCCTCTCGACTGACTCAGCGCGATGGCAGGCACGCCATGCTGCATGCCAAACAGCGCCGCCGCAATGGTGCCCGAAAAGGTCGTGTCCTCGGCAATGTTCTGGCCCGCATTCACCCCTGACAGGATGAGATCCGGCTTCTCCGGCATCAGCTCATCCAGGGCCAGCAGGACGCAATCGCTGGGCGTTCCATTCACGCTGTAGGTCTGGGGCCGGACCTCCCGGACGCGGACAAATTCGGTCAGCGAGATCGCGCGCCCCTTTCCGGACTGTTCCAGTTCGGGCGCGACAATCCAGATGTCATCGCTCAGCTGACGTGCCACTTGTTCCAGGACGCCGAGTCCCTTCGCGTGGATGCCATCATCATTGGTCAGCAGAATTCTCACGGTCTTATCACTCGCCTTGTCCAGAACATGCCCCCCCACCGGGGGCACCCGACCCCGATCCGGTTATGAGATGAGGGTCAGCCCCCCGAGATAGGGCTGAAGAACATCGGGAACCTGAATGGTGCCATCGGCATTCTGATAGTTTTCCATCACCGCCACCAGCGTCCGTCCAACAGCCAGCCCCGACCCATTGAGCGTATGCACGAATTCCGGCTTTGGCCGGGGCTGCAGATCCGTCGGGGCGGGCCGCCAGCGGGCATTCATGCGGCGAGCCTGAAAATCCCCGCAATAAGAACACGAGCTGATCTCCCGATAGGTGCTCTGGCTGGGCAGCCAAACTTCGAGATCATAGGTCTTGCGGGCCCCGAACCCCATGTCGCCGGTGCACAGCACCATGCGCCGATAGGACAGATTCAACGCCTCAAGGATCCCCTCTGCACATTGCGTCATGCGCTCCAGCTCGGCCAATCCCTCCGCCTCATCCCGGACAATGGAGACCAGTTCCACCTTATTGAACTGATGCAGGCGGATCATGCCGCGTGTATCCCGCCCGGCACTGCCGGCTTCCGATCTGAAACAGGGCGTCTGAGCGGTAAAGCGCTGCGGCAGGCTCGTCTCGTCAATGATCTGACCAGCCACCAGATTGGTCAGCGGCACCTCCGCCGTCGGGATCAGGTAATGCCCCGTATCCGCCCGGAACAGATCCTCTTCAAACTTCGGCAGCTGACCGGTCCCCCTCAAGGCCTGATCCCGGACCAGGAGCGGCGGCGCCACTTCCAGATAGCCATTCCGGGTCGTCTGCGTGTCCAGCATGAAGGCCGCAAGGGCGCGCTCCAGCCTGGCCAGCGCCCCCTTGAGAAGGACGAACCGGGCGCCGGACATGGCGGCCGCTGTCTCAAAGTCCATCTGCCCCAG
Organism: uncultured Hyphomonadaceae bacterium; assembly: GCA_913056435.1. Taxonomy (GTDB): domain Bacteria; phylum Pseudomonadota; class Alphaproteobacteria; order Caulobacterales; family Hyphomonadaceae; genus Henriciella. The sequence continues at coordinate 2,353 of CAJXMY010000139.1, forward strand.
AGCCTCGCCAAGGTCGGCGTGATCCTGAAGGGTTTCCGGCACGGGGTGAACGCGGTCCGGCCGCCACGCAGCATGTTCGACATTGTGTGCCTCATCCGCACCATCGGGAACATCGTCAAGCGGCACATTTGGCAAGCCCAGCAGCAGCCCCTCCAGCTCCGCCCGCGCGGCCGCTTCCTGCTCTCCGGCCGTTTCGATCGTCTGTTTCGCAGACGCGACGGCCGCCATCAGCCTCTGCACCTCTGTATCATCGCCCGTCGCCTTGGCCTTCCCGATCAGCTTGGAATTGGCGTTCCGCGTGGACTCCGCGGCCTGTTTGTCACTGATCGCCTGCCGGAGAGCACCATCATGCGCCAGAAGGTCATCAACGGCCGCCCCCAGACCCGGTTTGCGGCGGTCCCAGGCCGCGCGAAAGCGGTCCGGATTTTCACGGATGGCACGCAGGTCAAACATAGCTGGTCGCCTTTCTGATCATCCCCGACCGCTCTAATGTGATGCGCCGGCCAGGTCCACAGGAAGATCGGCGTCGCGCTCGAGCCCTAGGGTTTCTTTTGCGGCGCCAAACGAATGTTCAGTTCTCGCAACTGCTCATCCCGAACCGGAGACGGCGCCTGCATCATCAGATCCCGCGCCTGCTGGTTCATCGGGAAGAGCGTAACATCCCGAATGTTTTCGGCGTCGGCCAGCAGCATCACGATGCGATCGACACCGGGGGCAATCCCACCATGGGGAGGGGCACCGTATCGGAACGCGTTCAGCATCCCGCCAAACTCTGCTTCAACGACCTCGGGTCCATAACCGGCAATCGCAAAGGCCTTGAGCATGACATCAGGCCGGTGATTCCGGATCGCACCGGATGACAATTCGATGCCATTGCAGACAATGTCATACTGGAAGGCCCTGAGCGCCAGCTGCTTCTCTTCGGTGTCGGCCGCTTCAAGCGCTTCGAGCCCGCCCTGAGGCATGGAGAATGGGTTGTGACTGAAATCCACCTTCTTGGCGTCCTCGTCCCATTCAAACATCGGGAAATCCACAATCCAGCAAAACCGGAAGACTCCGGGCTCCACAAGATCAAGCTCGTGACCGATCCGGTTCCGGGCCGCACCCTGGAGTCGTTCGGCATCGCTGGTCTTGCCCGCGGCGAAGAACAGGGCATCCCCGGCCGCAATGCCGGCCCGTTCCGCCAGCGCCTGCAGGGCCGATGGTTCAAAGAATTTCGCGATCGGGCCAGTTGCCGTGAGGGCCCCGTCTTCCTCGACAAAGCGCATGTAGCCAAGACCCGGCGCCTGCATTTCCTTCTTCGCCCAATTGTCCATCTTGTCAAAGAAGCTGCGCGGCTGGTCCGCGGTCGACGGCGCCGGGATCGCCCGGACAATGCCACCGCCCTCGACGATCTTGCGGAACACGCCGAGCGTGACATCCTCGCGGGTAACGATGTCTGAAACATCGCAGCAGGCGATGGGAATCCGCAAGTCGGGCTTGTCGGTGCCATATTTCAGCATCGCCTCGGCATAGGGGATCCGCGGGAAGGGCCCCTCCGGAACCACGCGGCCCTTGTTTTTCCAGTCTGCAAACTCAACGAAGACGCCCCGCATAACGGGTTCAATGGCCTGGAACACGTCCTCCTGGGTCACGAAACTCATCTCGATGTCGAGCTGATAGAACTCGCCCGGCGACCGGTCCGCGCGGGCATCCTCGTCCCGGAAGCACGGCGCGATCTGAAAATAGCGGTCAAATCCTGACACCATCAGAAGCTGTTTGAACTGCTGCGGAGCCTGCGGCAAAGCATAGAACTCGCCTGGGTGAAGCCGGCTGGGAACCAGAAAATCCCGTGCCCCTTCCGGGCTGGACGCGGTCAGGATCGGCGTCTGATATTCTGTGAAACCCTGCTCAACCATGCGCCGCCGAATCGACGTGATGACATTCGACCGCAGCACCATATTGGCGTGCAAGGTCTCCCGACGCAGATCGAGATAGCGGTGGCGAAGTCGGATATCTTCCGGATAATCCGGCTCCCCGAATACGGGCAGCGGCAGTTCCGCGGCCTCCGACTGGACCTCCACCGCCGAAGCGACAACCTCTATCTCACCAGTGTCGAGGTTGGCATTGACCAGACTTTCATCCCGCGCCACCACTTTGCCCTCGATGGTCAGGACGCTTTCTGCGCGCAGATGGTCGACCGTCTCGAAGCCGGAGGCACCCGGATTAAAGACAATCTGGGTCAGCCCATGATGATCCCGGAGATCGAGGAAAAGAACGCCACCATGATCGCGGCGCCTGTGCAGCCAGCCAGAAAGCTTGACCGTTTCACCAACATCGGTCTTGCGCAGTTCACCACAGGTATGGGTGCGATAGGCGTGCATGGCGGGCTCCATTCGGGGCTTTCAGATCCGCGGCTTTAGGCGACGCAGGGGCCGGATTGTCAAGGGTGTGGATCAGCGCGAATTCAAACGTCGCTTTAACCGGTCTTCAATCTGAACCGGTCAGTCTGGACCTCATGGGGCAGACGCATTCTCAAAATTCTACATCTGAAACGACCTCCCGGACAGGTGCGAACCCGGCGTTGGGCCCGGCCCTGGGCCATGTCATTGAATGCAATGGTGCCACGGCGACCATCGCCGCCATCGCCACCAGACCCGCGGACAACGGCCAGGATTGGGCCGTCGGCCAGATCCTGTCGATCGAGGTGGGTGAGCGGCGACTTATTGGCCTACTGTTCGCCATCAAGGCGGCGGCAGGAAGCTGGGATGAGGTCAGCTCCAACCGGCTGGTCCTGTCGGTCGAACTGGCCGGCGAGATCGGCATGACTGGATCCGGCAAGCCCTATTTTTCCAGCGGCCTGTCCACCTACCCGCCCATAGGGTCCCACGCGCGACGTCTGAACGACGCGGACCTGCACACGATCTATGAAGCCGGTGGCGAGGTCACGCTGTCCCTGGGCGTCCTGAGTCAGGCCCGGCAGATCCCCGCTCTGGTCTCCGCCGACGCGCTCCTGTCCCGACATTTTGCCGTCGTTGGCACAACCGGAACCGGCAAATCAACGGCCGTTGCGATGATCCTGCACCAGATGGCTGAGCAGAAGCCGGCTCAGCGCATTCTGGTCCTCGACCCTCACAATGAGTATCGTCAGGCCTTCGGACACCGGGCACACACCATGACGGTCGACACGCTGGATCTTCCATTCTGGTTGCTGACCCTCGAGGAGTTTGCCCGGGTGATCTTTCGGGGCGCCAGAGTGGCCGACGAGGATTTGGAGATCCTGCGGGAAATGATTCCCCGGGCCAAGCAGATGTATCAGGATGGCGGACCGACACGCATGCTGAGAAAAGGGCCGCCACAGACCCACACGCTGACGGTCGACTCGCCCACCCCTTATCGGATTGCAGATCTGCTGCAGCTTCTCGATGTTCTCGGGCTGCAGGAGCGCGTCGAGGAGCTCCGGCGGCAGCGCCGCGAAGGCCTCGTCCGTCGGGGCGAACACGGTGAACGGGCCGTCACCCTTCAGCGTTTCGACAAGACCTGCAGCTTTCACCGCAGCAACCAGCGTTTCGAAGCTACCCGCGGAAACGGCCGTGTCCACGATATCCTTTTCAGATGTCGCCGTCTTGCCTTTCTGGCCCATGCCATAACCACCCGCTTTGGGCTGGCCGTAGCCATAG
>CAJXMY010000140.1 GCA_913056435.1 uncultured Hyphomonadaceae bacterium
ACATCATGTGTAAGGGCATGAACCGTAGCTTCATTTCGGTGATCCTTGGTGGCTTTGGGGGCGACGATGCCGCCGCTGCCGCGGGCGGCCAGGAAGACCGTCCTTTCAAGCGGGGGTCTGCAGATGATGCCGCCTTCATCATGAAGAATGCCTCAAAGGTGATTATCGTCCCGGGTTACGGCATGGCGGTCGCCCAGGCCCAACACGCCCTGAAAGAGATGTGCGACAAGCTCAAGGAAGAAGGCGTTGACGTTAAATATGCCATTCATCCCGTTGCGGGACGGATGCCGGGTCACATGAATGTTCTGCTGGCCGAGGCGCAGGTGCCTTATGACGAAGTCTTCGAACTTGAAGATATCAATTCCGATTTCCGGAACTCTGAAGTGGCCTTCGTGATCGGTGCCAATGACGTCACAAACCCATCAGCCAAGACCGACAAGACAAGTCCTATTTACGGCATGCCAGTTCTTGACGTGGAAAATGCCGGAACGGTACTGTTCATTAAGCGCTCAATGGGGTCGGGTTATGCCGGGATTCAGAATGAGCTGTTCTTCCGGGACAACACCATGATGCTCCTCGCGGACGCCAAAAAGATGGTTGAGGATATCGTCAAAGCCCTTTGATCGGGCCTGTTCCCGACATCGGAAAGCCCGGCAGTCTCGGCGGCCGGGCTTTTTTGATCCGAATTTCTAAATGAAGGCGTAGCCGCGCGCATTGATATAATTGATCAATTCTTCGCGTCGCCGAGCCGGGTGCGGATGTGTCGACAGAAATTCCGGGGGCCGGTTACCGGAACTGTCTGCGTCCATAAGCTCCCAGAGCCGTGGGGCCGCACGAACATCAAACCCCGCATTGTACATGTAGTCCACACCAAGCCGGTCAGCCTCCAGCTCATGGCGGCGACTGTAGGGTAAGAGGACGCCAAACTGAACAGCCGCGCCGCCAAGCGCACCAATCTGCCGTCCGTATTTCTGCCCTGTTTCACTCTGCGCGATCGCAATAGAGCCCGCCATCAGCCCAACCTGCGACGCCATCTGGATCGAGAAGCGTTCAGCCGCGTGGCGTCCACTGACATGGCCAACTTCATGGCCAAGGACAGAGGACAGCTGGTCATCATTCTCGGTCAGCTCGGTTATGCCCCGATAAACGCCAACCTTATTGCCCGGCATGACGAAAGCGTTGACGTCATCGGTGTCGAAAACAGCAACCTCCCAATCCTCACCCCCTCGCCCGGCACCGTCCGCCACGCGCTCCCAGACGCTCATGACCCGACCGCGCAGGCGCGGATCCGTGACCTCCGGGGTTTCCCGTCTCATATCCGACCAGGCGGTCAGGGCCATGGCCGCAATTTCGTCATCTCCCACAAGAAGGAACTGGCTTGTCCCCGTCTCGGGATTGGTGGTGCAGGCATTGAGGATGGGAACCACGGCGCCACAGGCCAACCCCTTGATCAGGCCGCGGCGGGACATGGTCAGACCGGGCGCATTCTCCAGGATCGCGGGATCAAAATCCACTTTCCCCGCCCCTGAAATGTGTTCTGGTTTCAACATGCCGGCCTCCTTTTGCGTCAGACCATATATCAAGATGTTGGTCGCATGAATGCCCAGTGAAACAGGGCAGACCACTTATCGGAGGCCTTGCCTGAACTCAGGATGAAGCTCACAGAGGCCGTCATGACAGAAGCGGGTTAATTTAGGAGAGTCTTTGCCTGTTCAATCCAGGCCTCGCGGCCGATACGCCCCTGAAAGGCCAGATGCTGCTCAACCCAGGCCACATGTTCTGGAGTCCAGTCCGCAATCTGCTGATATGACCAAATGCCAAGCTCATGCAGGACTTCCTCAATACGGGGCCCGATCCCGGATATGGCCGTCAGATTATCCAGATCCCCCTTCGGTTTATCCATCACGGGCGGCTCAATGGCCTCGGTACCGGATTGTGCACTCTCGATTTGCTGCAACATCACCTCTGACGGGTGAGCGGTCTCATCCTCTTCAGCAGCCCCCCCTTCCTCAGCAGACACCTCGTCGACCTCGGCCGTCGGCGTGTCGGCCTCCTCTTCCCCTGGCGCCTCGTCCGCCTCCAGAGCTTCGACTGCCTCTTCAGCCTCGTCGGCCTCTTCAGCCTTTGAATCCTCACCAGAAGGAGCCGCCTCTTCCGGCTGGGAGTCTGCGCTCACCTCCTCTGGCTTTTGCGCATCAGACACGACGAGAACCGGCGTACTCGGCGCTCCGGTCGGGCTCCCTGTCGTCTCATCCACCTCTTCCGAAGGCTCCGGGACTGTCTCGGCTTGGCCGACCTCCGAGCTGCCGTCAGTGGACCCTATCGGCCCCTCTTCAAAATAGGCAAGTCGCCCTTCGAGATAGCGGTTACGCCAGCGTAACCGGGCCAGCTCCTGATCAGCTTCCGCATTCCCTTGTCCCTGTTCAGGTTCAACCTTTTCGAGGTCCGCCTCCAAGGCCGCAACGCGTGCCTCTAGCCATGCATTTCGTTCATTCAGGCCGGATGCCTCGGCATCAGCAACACCATTGGCGGTGCCCGATCCGGCCGCAGCGCTGTCTGCCTCTCTGCGCAAGCCATTCAGCTCCTCGGTCAATGCAGAAATCCGGTCGTCACGTTCCTGAAGCGCCGCCACGTGATCCTCTGTGCCTGTCTCCGGTGGCTCAGCGCCCTCTCGTTGTTTCCGCTGTACCGCGAATAAGGCGTCGAGTTCCCCTTTGACCTGGTCCAGCTCTGTCAGGGCAACATCCCGATCGCCGCCCGCGCGCCGTAACTTCGCCTTGACCGACGCCCCTCTCAGAAACAGACCGACAATCATGCCCAAAACGGCGGATACACCCAGTGCGGTCCAGATATTTGCCTGCAGAAGCTCCAAAGCTTGATCAATGGTCATTGGCACAGTTCCGTCTCCTCAACTCAGCAGCACATTGGCGAGCCGGGAAAAAGGCAGACCTGCAAGTCCCGGATTTCCGCAAGACCAGCCTGCAGCACCGAAACATTAGCCTGCGCTCTCCCCCACACAGCACCGAAACCTGCCTTATTGCTATGAATCAGGCAAGCTTATGTTACACGGCGTAAATGAACATTCATCTTGATGTCATTTCGTCAGCGAGCAATCCGTTGATCAAGACCTTGCGTGGCCTTGAACGCAAAAAAATCCGGAATGAAACCGGCTTGTTTCTGGCTGAGGGTGGGCGGCTGATCACCCAGGCCCTGCAACAGGGCTGGTCGATTGACACGCTGGCGGTCTCGGACAGTGGTCGACAGCGTGAAAAGACCGAGGCTCTTCTGGCCCTCGCCGCTGAGCAGGGCGCGCGCCTGGTTCAGATTCCTGACCGCCTCGCGGGCGCGATCACACGCAAGAACAATCCGCAAGCTGTTCTGGCTGCGATAAAACAGCGCCCGCTTCACCTTGAGTCCCTTGATCCCCTGTCAGGTGGGCTCTGGCTCGGCTTGTACGAAATTCGTGACCCCGGCAATCTTGGAACCATCCTGCGAACCGCAGACTGCGCCGCTCTCGCTGGTATTGTGATGATCGGCACCTGCTGTGACCCCTACAGTGTGGAGGCGGTTCGCGCCTCCATGGGGTCACTCTTTGATGTCGGTGTGGCATCCGCGTCCTATTCCGACTTCCAGACCTGGCGGAGGACAGGGGGGCTGAACATGGTCGCCGCCAGCCTCCACGGAACCCACCGCCACACGGAGATCGATTTCCGGGGTCCCAGTGTCATCCTGATGGGCAATGAACAAGCCGGCCTGCCGCCGGCCGTCGAAGCCGATTGCGACCAGCTGTGCCGGATCCCCATGCGGGGAGGTGCCGATAGTCTCAACCTCGCCCAGGCCTCAGCCGTCATGGTGTATGAGGGCTGGCGCCAGAGAGAGTTCCAATGAAGATCAAACAGCGTCTCTTCCTGGCCGACGACTGGGATGATTATGCCCTGCTAGACAGTGGTGATGGGCACAAATTGGAACGGTTTGGGAGCCAGACTCTTATTCGCCCCGACCCGCAGGCCTTCTGGCAGCCCAGCCGACCGGTGGCGCACTGGTCCGCCGATGCGATTTTCGACCCGAAATCCGGCGACGATGACCGCGGACAGTGGCGATCACTGTCGCCCTTGGCGCCAGACCATTGGACCATGCGCTGGAACATGCTGACCTTTGAGGCACGTCGGACGCCCTTCAGGCATGTCGGTTTATTTCAGGAGCACAGCGTTCACTGGCGATATGCGCAGGAGCTGATCCGTGGTTCAGGGCGCCCAGTGCGCGTCCTGAACCTGTTTGGGTATACCGGCCTGATGAGCCTCGCCTGTGCTGCGGCCGGCGCCGACGTGACCCATCTTGATGCCAGCCCCAAATCGAATGGATTCGGGAAACAGAACCAGATCCTGTCCGGCCTGCAAGACAGGCCCATTCGCTGGATTTCCGACGACGCCATGAAGTTCGTCGCGCGCGAGATCCGACGGGGCCGAAAATATGATGCGATTGTTCTCGATCCGCCGAAATTCGGACGCGGAACGAAGAACGAGACCTGGCGGTTCGAACAGGATCTGCCCGAACTCCTGGCGCGGCTAAGGATGCTGATCAGCGACATGCCATTGTTCGTGATCCTGACCGCTTATGCCGTCAGGCTGTCTCACATTGCTCTGGCTCAAGCTCTCGCCAGTCACCTCGAAGGCCTCGGTGGTGAGATGGAAATGGGGGAGATGGCCCTCCCCCATTCAGACGATCCGCGCCTGCTGCCGACTGCGATCTGTGCACGCTGGCGCACAGCGCCTGTTTAGAGAGCTGAACCGGGGCTGTGCCAGCCCCTTGTAAAAGGCGCTTGACCTGTGCGGTGCGGACCATTTAATGTAATAATATAACATTACGAAAGAAAGCCCTTATGCGTCACGCCCTTAATGCCACCGTCGCGCTTGGCGCCCTGATCCTCAGCCCGCAAGTCAGCACGGCTCAGGACGCGCGCCAGGACACAATTATTGTCACGGCCCCCGGACCGGAGCGGTCAGCGGACGAGCTGATCGGCAATGCCACCGGACTGGACCGGGACGATATTCTGGAGGTTCTGGCCGGCTCCCTCGGCGATACACTGGCTGACCAACCCGGCACCTCGACCAGCTTCTTCGGACAGGGGGCCAGCCGCCCGGTCCTGCGGGGCCTTGGAGCGGAGCGCGTTCAGGTCCTCACCAACGGCCTGGGTGTGATCGACGCCTCGGCGGCCTCTCCCGATCATCAGGTGGCCGCTGACGGGATCGATGCCGAGAAAATTGAAATTCTCAGGGGCCCCGCGGCACTGGCCTATGGCGGACAGGCCATCGGGGGCGTCGTCAATGTGATCGACGGCCTCATCGTCGAAGCTAAGCCAACAGAAACCACGAGTGCAGACCTGTTTGTCGCCTCGAACAGCGTGAATGAAGGCACAGAACTGGCCGCCAAAGGGCAGGTCAGCTCGGGCCCCTTTGTGCTCACTCTGTCGGGATCCCGACGTGACTTCGGGAACTTTGAGATTCCCGGTTTCGTCGAGTCAGCCCCTTTGCGGGCCCTCGAAGAAGCCGAGGAGGAAGACCATGAGAACAACGAGCTTGAAGGAGAAGAACACCACGAAGAAGAGGCCCGGGGAGAAGCCGAGAATTCCTTCCTCGACACTCAGACCCTCAGTGCCGGTCTGAGCTGGATTGGCGAAGACGCCTATTGGGGGATCGCCATCCGTCAGCAGACCGCGGAGTATGGGCTTCCCGGACACAGCGAACATGAGCACAAACATGAAGAAGAAGGCGAGGCTGAGGAAGACGGCGAAGAAAACCCCTTTATTGACCTGGAGCAGACGCGGATCGACCTGCGGGCGGGCCTGTCAATCGACCAGGGTCCTCTGACCAAGGTGAGCGGGGCGCTGTCCATTGTCGATTATGATCACACAGAATTCGAAGCGCCGGGCGAAGCCGGAACGGTTTACGGTGCCGACGGCATCGAGGGCCGTCTTGAACTGGACC
>CAJXMY010000141.1 GCA_913056435.1 uncultured Hyphomonadaceae bacterium
TATGGCGGGCTGTGCAGGAGGTCCGGGAAGCCTTTGACAAACCGGTTGTGGTCTCAATGGCCGACTATGCGGCGTCAGGGGGCTACTATGTGTCGGCAGGGGCGGACTGGATTGTGGCCAATCCGTCGACCATTACCGGTTCGATTGGGATCTTTGGTGGCAAGTTTGGTATTTCCGGTGCCCTCGATGAGATTGGGATCAACGCAGAAGCGATCGAAGTGGGTGGGTCATTCACCGGGGCTTTTACGACCACGGAACCATTCACCGAAGGCCAACGGGAAGCCATAACTCAGTGGCTACAACGGGGGTATGATCGTTTCGTCTCTCTCGTTGCAGATGGTAGAGGCTTAGCCCTAGAAGAGGTCGATGCCCGGGCCAGGGGTCGGGTCTGGAGCGGACAGCATGCCCTTGAACAGGGTCTGGTCGATGAACTCGGCGGGATCATGACCGCGATCGCGAAAGCCCGGTCATTGGCCAATATCCCGGAAAGCAGTGAGGTCAGATATCTCACCTACCCGCAATCCGAGGCCGGCTTCTCTATCGGTCCACAGCAAATGTCGGCAGGCTCGCTCGGTCAGTTTGGGTCGCTAGTGACCCTTCTGGAATTGCTCAACCAGCCCGAGGTTCAACAGGCCATAACTGGGGTTTCCAATCCTTCCCGGCTCCAACTGGAAAGCCGGACACCGGTCTATGTCGAACACTAGCCGGGTCCGATGGGTTGAGATCCGTGCTTGATCTCGCTCAGGGTGACCAATACATGACGGCAACTCTTTTGGATCGCAAACAGGTGGAATTCTCTGCATGACACAATCAGGAAAAGATGGTGCGGTCCGGCATACGGCCTTGACAGCAGAGACCATGGCAGACGTTCGTGCGGAAATTGACCGTCTCGATCGCACCATCGTCACGCTCCTGGCGGAACGGCAATCCTTCATGGATGCGGCCGCGCGAATAAAGGGGCACAGACACGCGGTGCATGATCGTGCGCGCATTGAAGACGTCGTCCACAAAGTCTTAGTAGAAGCCGACAGAGCGGGTCTCTCCCCTGCAATTGCAGAGCCGGTTTGGAGGACCCTGATAGACCGCTGTATCGCCTACGAATTTAGGTCTTTTGATGCCACTCGTAATCCGGGTCGGGAAAGCTGATGCCGCGCCCGGGCACACGCATCGAGGGTCTTGGCCAACACCTCTCTGACCTCTGAAAGAAGCAGGGCCGTTTCAACTTGTCCCAGAAGTTCGGGCTGGCGTCCCCGGCCCTCTGCCTCTGAGCAGACTGTCGCTAACTCGATGGCGCCAAGACTCAGCGCCGCACCCTTGAGCGCGTGTGCTGCGTCGGCCCACTCAGACTGCGGCACCGCAGTGTTCAGTTGCTGATGCCAAATATCTGCCTGTGTTTCAAAAATGCTCACAACCTCATCCGCGAGGTCAACATCATGCCCTGCCATCATTAGAAGATGATCCAGATCCAGTTCCATTCCGTAGCCCCTGTGATTCCTGGCGCATTAAACCTATTGGTTCAACCGCCCCTCGATCAGTCTTGGAACAATTTCGGGTTCCGCAAGGGTCGAAATATCACCCAGGGCCCCGAACTCATTCTCGGCGATCTTTCGTAAGATCCGTCTCATGATTTTTCCCGACCTGGTTTTGGGAAGACCAGGAGCAATCTGAATCAGGTCGGGTGTCGCAATTGGGCCAATTTCCGAACGCACATGCTGGCGCAGTGTCGCGACCAGATCGTCATCGACCGTGACATCGGCCCTCACGAGAACAAACGCGTAGATCCCCTGCCCCTTGATCTCGTGCGGGTAACCAACAACGGCGGCCTCTGCAACCGCGTTATGTGACACAAGGGCGCTTTCCACCTCAGCTGTTCCCATCCTATGTCCCGACACGTTAATAACATCGTCAACCCGTCCTGTGATCCAGAAATAGCCATCCTCATCACGACGGCAGCCATCTCCGGTAAAATACTTGCCTGGATAGGTGGAAAAATAGGTGTCAAAGAACCTCTGATGGTCGCCATAGACCGTTCTCATCTGGCCCGGCCAGCTGTCGGTGATGACCAGATTTCCTTCCGCGGCTCCCTCGAGAACGGCACCCGTCGCATCAACGAGTTCCGGCCGGACACCAAAGAAAGGCAGGCTGGCCGCACCCGGCTTCATGTCCAATGTACCCGGCAAGGGGACAATCATCGTGCCTCCGGTTTCGGTCTGCCACCAAGTATCGACGATTGGGCACCGTTTTTCACCAACCACATGGAAGTACCACTCCCAAGCTTCTGGGTTTATCGGTTCCCCAACGGTTCCAAGTAACCGAAGACTGGACCGATCGGTGGCAGATACGAAGCTTTCGCCTTCTCGCATCAAGGCCCGGATCGCGGTTGGCGCGGTGTAGAACAGCGTGACTTTGTGCCGGTCCACGACCTGCCAGAAACGGCTGGCATCGGGATAGGTTGGGACGCCTTCAAACATCAGCGTCGTGGCACCGTTGGCCAGCGGCCCGTAAACAATATAGGTGTGCCCGGTCACCCACCCGACATCCGCTGCGCACCAGTAAATATCATCTTCTTTTAAATCAAAAACATACTCATGGGTCATTGACGCCCACACCAGATAGCCTCCGGTGGTATGCAGAACACCTTTAGGTTTACCTGTTGACCCGGATGTGTAGAGGATGAAGAGCGGGTCTTCAGCATTCATGGCCTCGGGCCGGCAGTCATCTCCAACAGCCGAATCCGCCTCGTGGAGCCAGACATCGCGGTCCGCTTTCATGTCGATATCCGCACCGGTCCGGCGAATGACGAGCACGCAATCGACGAGGTCACCCGCCAGCTCACAGGCACGGTCTGTATTACCTTTTAGCGGTATCGTCCGACCGCCGCGCAAACCTTCATCCGCGGTGATGACCAGGCGCGACTGGCAGTCTGTAATGCGCCCCGCGAGTGCTTCAGGCGAAAATCCTCCAAATACGACCGAATGGATTGCCCCGATCCGCGCACAAGCAAGCATCGCAATCGCAGCCTCCGGGATCATGGGCATGTAAATGGTAACGCGATCGCCCTTCCGAACCTTTTGGGCCTTCAGTACATTGGCAAAGCGGCAAACAGCGCGATGCAATTCGCGGTAGGTATAACTGTAGGACTCCGAAGGATCATCGCCTTCCCATAGCAGAGCTATTTTGTCACCACGTGCGTCCAGATGCCTGTCAAGGCAGTTTTCGGTAACATTGAGAACACCATCCTCATACCATTTGATACCAAAATCCGCCTCATGAAACGAGGTCTCCTTGATGTTGGTGTAAGGCACCATCCAGTCCAGCCGCCGACCCTGTCTGTCCCAGAACGCGGTCGGATCTTCCAGCGAGCTCGCATAGAGCTCCTGGTACGCTCCGGCAGTCAGATTTGACTGTGCAGCAAACTCCAGCGGAACTGGATGCGTCATAGGATGGGGTGGCTCTTTTTGCGGCTCGTGTTCCATTCTCAACTCTTCAATGACTCAGCTCCTTTCTTCTATAGACTGCGTGATCGCCACCGTCATCCTTACGATACAAGTCTATTCTGCCCTGATCGATAGCGTCCCCCGACAAATCAATTATAAGCTGTCTCATGCCTATTGGTCTGACCTTTTACCGAATTTCGACGACGCTGCTGCGACCGGTTCTTGGCCTCGTTCTGAACCATCGGATCGCTCAGGGGAAGGAAAGGAACGCCAGCCGTTTGGACCGGTTTGCCAAGGGCCAGCCGACGCCTCCAAGACAAAAGCCTCTCATATGGCTTCACGCCGCGAGTGTCGGAGAGAGCCGCCTCCAGCTCGCAGTGGCGCAGGGCCTGTGTCGACAGAGTGATACCCCGCTTGGCCTTCTGTTCACCTGTCAGACAGACACCGCGGCCGGAATGATCCGCGAGGCGATCGCAACCGACCCCACATTGTCAGAACACTGGACCCATCAAAGTATGGCACCGTTCGATACGCCGGGGGTCGCCAAACGCTTCATTGCGCATTGGCAGCCCGATCTCGCCATTTTTGCCGAAGGCGAAATCTGGCCGAATCTCCTGATCGCTCTTCGTCGCACTCCGTCTCGTTCCGCCCTGATCAATGCGCGTATGACGGAAAAAAGTCTTAAAGGATGGCTGCGTTGGCCCACGACATCGAAATTTCTTTTCTCAAAATTCAATGTTCTGCTGGCCAGCGACCTCCGAACCGCCACGGGATTGAGCGCTCTGAGCGGGCGAACAGTGACCCCCATCGGGAACCTCAAAAGCGCCTTGCCACCTCCAGTCGCAGACCCGATGGAAGTCGAGAAGCTTCGCGCGCAGATTGGTCATCGCTCGGTTCTGGTCGCCGCCTCCACCCATCAGGGGGAAGAGGCGCTGTCGGTTGATGCTCTGATGCTGATGAAAGACCGCCCCTTTCTCATCATCGCCCCAAGACACCCCGAGAGAGGAGACGACATTGCGGCGCTTCTTCGCTGCTCCGAATTCAACGTCGTGCGCCGGACGGAGGGCACACAGATAACCCCGCAAACAGATATCCTTCTGGCTGATACGCTTGGCGAAATGGGCCTCTGGTATCGCCTCGCCGACACTGTTTATCTCGGAGGCGGTCACGCGCCGGGTATCGGGGGCCACAACCCCCTCGAGGCTGTCCAGCTTGGGAAACCAGTGCTTACCGGACCGGGCGTTTTCAACTTTGCAGAACTCACCCAAGATCTCATGCGTCGCGGCGGCGTGACATTTGTCGCGGACTCCTCCGATCTTGCCGCGCAGTTTCCCGCTCAACCCCCACCCGCCTCTCTTCTCTCATTTCTCGCTGACACCGCCCAGGGTCCAATGGGACAGACACTGTCCGCCCTTGCATCGAACCTCACCTCTGACGGTGCGGGCGCATGAGACCGCCTTACTTCTGGTCTGGCGCGGTAGATCCGAGATCGAGAGAGAGTGCCCCTCTGACACGGATCCTACTCACCCCCCTCGCCTGGATATACGCTGGAATGACCGCGAGGCGCCTGCAGCGCACAACACCTTTGAGGCTTGGTGCCCGCGTGCTCTGTGTGGGCAATCTGACCGTGGGAGGGACCGGAAAAAGCCCGGTTGTAGACGCGCTGAGGCGCCGCATAACAGCCAAAACTGGTCTTCGGACCGCCTCGCTGTCCCGCGGCTATAAGGGGCGCTTGAAAGGCCCCTGTCAGGTTGAGCCCTCCCAACACGGCGCAGGGGATGTGGGGGATGAACCTCTGATGCTGGCGCAGTCCGGCGAAAGCTGGATCGGTGCTGACCGAGCTAAGGCCGGAACGGCGATGGAGGATGCCGGCGTCGATGTCATAATTATGGATGATGGTCACCAGAACCCCGGACTGTTTAAAGATCTGACTATCATCGTGATTGATGCCCAGGTCGGCTTTGGAAATGGCCATGTCATTCCGAAAGGCCCCCTCAGAGAGAGTCCCGTGGCCGGTCTTCAGCGAGCGGATCTGGTCCTGAAACTGGGCGAAGGTCCGCTCCCGGACGCTGTCAGACAGTCCGGGTGTCCGGTAATGGAAGCTCGTATCGTCCCAACCCACCAGCCAGAGCCCGGTCCCTATGTCGGTTTCGCCGGTATTGGTCGGCCAGAGAAATTCTTTGAGACCCTCCGCAGCCTCGGTCTGGATCTTTGCGACGCGATACCGTTTCCAGACCACCACACTTACAGGCCCGCCGATCTGGCTTATTTGCACCAGCTCGCAGAGGGTCATAATGCCCGATTGATCACCACAGAAAAGGATCTCATCCGCTTGCCGGAGGAAGATCGGGCGGGACTCGAGGCGTTGGGAATCACAATACAGTTCGACGACGAAGAGGGACTTGATTCCTTTCTCCAGCCGATTTTCACTCAAGGTGCCTCGCATGGTTGAGAAAGCCCCGCCGCAATATATTCGGCCGAAGGATATCGACAACAGGTCCACCTGGATCAAGCGGATGGTCTGGCGGCTGGAGG
>CAJXMY010000142.1 GCA_913056435.1 uncultured Hyphomonadaceae bacterium
GGGCACCCCCGTATGCCGCCATTCGGACTGCTTCAGCACAACAATCAGATCCAGTCGACCCTCTGATGCCTCACGAAAAACTCCAACCCACACACGGGTTTCGCCAGCCCAGGCGCCGCCGGCACCAAAAGCCACAAGAAGACCCGCCACCAAACCAGACCAGATTTTCCGCATCCTTTGTCTCTCTGCTGCCAGAAACCATGCGCCCATATAAGCCTTTCCCGCCAAGTCGCACAGGTCTCCCCTCAGAGCGTCCCTGCAGTCGCTCAATACGCCGCACGACCGGCCCGTTTTTAAGACGGAAACTCGGCCGCCGGCTGCGCCCCCTCAGCGAGACCGCGTCCTCTTCGCGTCCCGCAAACCTTTCCAAGGTGGGGGTTCCCCCAAATTTTAGCGGCGGAAGCCACCCGTTGGCCAGCCCCCCCTCTCCGCCCAAAAAGCCCCGGCCCTGACCGCATACACCGGTCCGGCAGGGTGAAAGAGCCCTCGCGAATACTTTTTCCATCCGCGCTGCGACCCGCCCTATTGTGTTGATTTAGCTTAGGTTCATGTTACCGGGTCCAAAAGCAAACAGTCGTCTTTCGGAGGTGCCCATGAGAATGACCACCCTATGCCTTCTGAGCCTGACCTTTTATGGTGCCGCCTTTGCGGAGTGCCGTCTCGATGAGGATGATCTTGAGACTTTGGTGGGCTACAGGATCGAGGCGATCAAGACCATAGCCGGCTGGGTCGATGAGGATGCCGGTGAGGTCGGTAATGCCGACGATTGGGAAGGCTGTCGGTATGGCCGCAAGATTATCTTTGAAGATGGCACCAGCGTCATCTGTAATGATTACGCCCATTCCAGCGCCTGGGGTGAACAAGTCGCCATTCTGTTCACGCGCTCATCCGACACCAAAATCTGCGTGGACGACGAACTAATGGATGTCAGGACCTGGTAGGCCCCTTCCTGGCAGAGCCCGCCGGGGCCGACACAGCATCCCTTCGATCGTCCTCTGGCCCGGGCCGGATGACCTGAGGGGTTAATCCAGCTGGACCTTTTGGGGCAACATGGCCGATATCAGACCTGAGCACGTCGCCAGATTTTCCCTGAAGCCTGGCCGGGTCTTCATCTCTTCAGTGTGGCGGGCGAGCGCCGGCCATCGCCCGGCGTCCGGCAGACCAAGGATCAGGTCAATCTGCGTCATCTGCGCGCCGACAGATATGTCGGCGATGGAGTAGGTGTCGCCAAGAAAGAAGGGCCGATCGTCCAGCGCCGTTTCGAGATAATCGAACAGCTTCGGCATGGTGTCGGCCCAGGTTTTCCGCGCCGCCTCGACATCTGAGGGCTTGCCGGAAAAGCGCGGGAAGATGATCGGGCGGAACAGCCCCATCCCAGTGGGCTGCGCCAGAACCGTATCCGCATATTCCTCGAACCAGGCTGCCCGTCCCCCCTCATAGGCACTCGATCCGAACAGACCCGCCTGCAACCGCTTTTCAAGGAAGAGGCAAATCGCGGAGGAATCCGCGATAGTGCCGGGGATCCCCTCTGTTGCGATGGTTTTGTCCCGCAGCACCGGGATGCGCCGGGCCGGGCTGATCTCGACGAACCAGTCGGGCATGTCAAAAATGTTGACCGCCTCGAATTCATAGGCCGCACCGGCATGGTGGAGCACCGCTTCGACCTTGCGGACAAAAGGGGACAGCGGGGACCCATAGACCACGAAATCCGACATCGGGACGGTTCCTTCGGTTTCTGGGCCAGGCACGCGAGCCCAATCATTATTCATTCCGATCAGCTAAGAGCACGGGATCCATGTGTGAACCGGTCACGCCGGGTCAGCCGGGCCATGAGGGCTCTGTGCTCTTCACATCTCCCCGCGCGCGACGGGGCCTTCTGCGTCAGCGTCCCTCTACGGCATTGATCGCCCCCCTGTCGGCCTCCCCCACGGAACCCAAAGCGACCTGCGGCGGCAATTCGACATGAAGGTCGTGGCATCGGCAGAACTCCAGCTCGGCAGATTCCACGTCGATCGACACCACGTGGCCTCCATGGGTCCGGTCCTCGGACAGAAAGTGCAGGTGCCATCCAGGCACTTCGACCCCGGCCACGCTGTCGGGAAACCGAAAGCCAATCAAGAACCCCCGCTCCTGCGTCAGATGCCATTCCGTCTGATCAGCGACCACGTCACGCAGGGGTTTGTACGGGGGGGTCTGTTTCTCCACGCTCCGCAGGTGCAAGCCGGTAAAAACCCCCGTCGCCCGGATGGCCAGAACCGGCACATCGGCATGCCGGGCATCCAGTGTGGCGAGAAACTCATCATAGGCGAGGCCCTCCACCTCGCCCTGCAATCCGCTCTCGAACCGGGTCAGCACAGCAAACGGCGTTTTTGTTTCCGGTCCCAGCTCGACCACACTGCCATCCGCCCTGGCGGTGTAGGCCCGCCCGTGAAGCACGATCAGCTCCCCATCCAGCCCCTGAATGGTCCCGATTCCGTCCGTACCGTGCTGCAAGAGTTCGCCCAGCGTGACGTCACCTTCATACGCCCCCTCAAGCAGCGCATTGATGGTGCTGGTCTGGATGACCGTGCGTTCCTCCTCCTCATCATGAGCCAGGCCCTCCCGGCTGAGGGCCATGAGGTGCAAGGACCCGATAAACCGATCATCAATCACATCTTTCGCCATGCCCACCTCCCAGACGTCCTTGGTTGCCTGCCAGCCCCGCCGCGCACATGGCGGTCTAAACACCTCATGCCAGCGTTTCGAACGGAAAACACTCCGTCGTGACCGAGGCCTGTCCATCAGCATTGTAGCGCGCACCGGAGATCACCTCCGGGCGAAAAATCTCGTCCAACCGCGCCACAATCTCCGGGGACAGGGTCACCTCATTGGCGCCTATATTCTCTTTCAGGTGATCAAGGCTCTTTGTTCCGGGGATGGTTACAATATCGGAGCTCTTCGCCAGAACCCAGGCGATGGCGAGCTGCGGCAGCGTACATCCGAGATCCTCCGCGAGGGTCCTCGCCTGATCAACGAGTTTCATGTTCTCCGAGAAGTGGGGGTCGGCGAGGCGGGGAAAATAGGCGCGTCGCATGTCGCCCTCCCAATAGGTTTCCGGGTTCAACGGCGCCTGCGCGAACAGTCCCCGGCCCACCGGTGAGAAGGCCACGAAGGTGGTTCCCAACTCAGTACAGGCGTCCAGCACAGCAATCTCCGGATTTCGGGCAATCAGAGAATATTCCGATTGCATCGCCGCAATGTCGTGCACGGCATTCGCACGCCTCAACATCTCTGCCGACATTTCCGACAAGCCGATCGACCGGATTTTCCCCTGTTCCACCAGCCGCGCCAGAGCCCCCACCGAGTCTTCCAGGGGCACGTCCGGGTCTGGGCGGTGCAGATAGTAAAGATCGATTGTTTCTGTCTGGAGCCTTTTCAGACTGGCCTCACAGGCCGCAGCGATCGCCTCCGGGCGTCCATCCAGAATGCGCTTGCCGTCCTCGAAGGCAAGGACGCACTTGCTGGCCAGAACAAACTCGTTCCGCCGCGACTTCAGGAACTTGCCAATGCGCCGTTCGCTTTCACCCGCGCCATAAATCGTGGCGGTGTCCAGGAAGGTATAGCCCAGATCAATCGCCCTGTTCAGGAGCTCGTCCGACTCCGCCTCCGAGATTGGCGCATTGTAGGCGTGCATCATATTCATGCATCCCAGCCCCACGGGATTAATCGAAAACGGTCCAACCTGTCTTTGCGGCATCCTGCCCTCCTCTGGTCTGTTTCGGGCAGCCCGCGTCCCCCGCCCGGCATAGGCCCATCATCTCTGATTTTGAAATCCTATGTCGGATTGGTCTCGGACATAATGCCCGGCGACATGAAGCCTTGCTCATAAGCCTCCTCCGGCGACGCGCGGACCGCTTCATCCAGCTTATGCGCATCCTCTCCGACCAGAATGCGCCACCGCTTCTGCCGCACGCCAGCGAGGATGATCCGGGCCGCGTCTTCCGGATCGAGGCCGTTGTCCCGAAAGGCTTCGCCAAACGCCGTGGCCTGAGCACGTTCGGTGTCCCCCGACCCGGAAGGATCGTCATGCGCCGCATCCTCGACCTCCCTCAGGGTGTTCAGGGCAATATTGGTCCCGATATGGCCAGGCATCACCACGCTGGCTCTGAGGTGGGGCGCATTGAGACGGAAATCATTCACCAGGGCCTCGGTGAACCCCTTCACAGCAAACTTCGCCGCCGAATAGGCCGTATGGGCGGTGTCCGGGCCAAGACTGGCCCAGAATCCATTCACCGAGCTGACATTCACCAGATGACCCTCCTCAGCACGCATCAGGGCGGGCAGATAGGTACGGGAACTGAAATAGACACCGTACCAGCAGACGCCGAAGGTACGCTCCCACGTCTCGCGCGGCGCGGTGACAAAACTCCCGCCCCCGCCAATGCCCGCATTGTTGACCAGAAGGTGAATGTGATCCGTTTCGTGCCGCGCCAATGTATCATTGCGAAAAGCGATCATGTCGTTTTCCGACGCCACGTCGGCCAAAAAACCGGTGACCCGAACACCCTGGGGGGCGCCATGCGCCGCCCGCGCACAACTCTCATCCATATCCCTCTGGGAGAGGTCACACATCGCCACACTGCATCCCTCAGCCGCCAGTTGCCCAGCCAGCGCCCGGCCAATCCCACTGCCGCCACCGGTAATGACCGCAAGCCTGCCACTGAAATCGTGCATGTTTCCCTCCATCTGCGACCTTCAGACTAGCGAGCTCCCCGGTAATTCAAAGTCAGCGGCGTCAGTTCACCTGTGGCTGGACCCATGCAGTGCGGAAAGCGGTGGTCTTTCTGCGATAGTCTACCTACATCGTGTCAGCAGTTTCTCATTTTCAAGCCACCCGACACTGTGGTCGGGTCTGGTGGAACGCAAACAACAAACACGGGCCCGCAAATGATTTGACTCGCCCAAACCCCCAATGGCCTTTTTTAGGATCGTCCAACCCCACATGCGCAGAACCATAATAACAAAAACATCCGCACTGGCCTGGCTGAGCCTGATGGCCTCCGCGACTGTCTTCGCGGACAGTGCAACCGGACCAAATGAGGAATACACGGCGGCCGACTTCGCCGTTTATGCGCCTTTAAATGCCAAGGACATGGTCGAGCGCATCCCCGGCTTCCGGCTGGACAACAGCCGGGACCAGAGTGCCGCCCGGGGCCTTGGTCAGGCGACGGAAAATGTCCTGATCAATGGACAAAGGGTCAACAGCAAGTCCGCCACCGCGGCGGAAACCCTGGAACGGATTCCGGCCTCTACAGTGGAAAGAATTGAAGTTCTGGATGGCGCCACGCTGGACATTCCGGGCCTGTCCGGGGTGGTGGTCAACGTGGTCGTTACACCAAAGGGTGTTTCTGGCACGTGGACCTATAGGCCGACATTTCGCCCGAAACTCGACCCGGAACTCCTCGGGGGCGATTTCTCGGTGTCCGGCCAGAGAGGAGATCTGGGCTGGACATTGAGTTTCTCGTCCTCGCCACGCGGCATCTCCGGCAAGGGGGTCGAGTCTGTGTTTGACCCCTCGTCCACCCTGACGGAGCGCCGGGATCTTCAAACCGTGGGTATGTTCCCAGAATATGGGGGCAGTCTTGGCGGCAGATGGACCCCCAGTTCCGGCCTGATTGCGAATCTGAACCTGGACGTGAAGAATGTTCGCCGAAGCTTTAACGAGATCTCCCGGCGTGCCCCGGTCGCTGGCGACCTCGAGGTCCGCGAAGCGGACCGGGTCAATGAGACTGACAGCGCGGAACTCTCAACCGATGTCGAATTCGATGCGGGGCCCGGTCGACTGAAACTGATCGGCGTACACACCGCTCGAAACAGCCCGTTCACAAGCGCGCTGACGAGAGAGGATGCGTTCGGAGCGCCTCTGGAACGTCAAAAGTTTCGACAGGTTACCGATGAAACCGAAACAATCCTGCGG
>CAJXMY010000143.1 GCA_913056435.1 uncultured Hyphomonadaceae bacterium
GCTTACAAGCTGATGGCCTACAAGGATGAATATGAGGTGGCCCGCCTCTGGACAGATGGCCGGTTTGAGAGGTCTCTCAGAGAGACATTCAAAGGTGGACAGATCAGATTTCACCTTGCGCCGCCAGTCTTGGGCAAGAGAGATTCGTCTGGACAGCCTGTGAAACAGGCTTTTGGGCTCTGGATGCGGACGGTCTTCGTGGTTCTTCGGAAGCTGAGAGTCCTGCGCGGGACCGGCTTCGATATATTTGGCTGGACGCAAGAGCGCCGGCAGGAGCGGGCCCTGAGAGACACTTATCTGGCTGATCTTATCCGCCTCGCGGATGAGTTGACCGCCGAACGCTATGATCTGGCCATCAAGATTGCGCGGATCCCGGACAACATTCGTGGATTTGGACATGTTAAGCAGAAGGCGATGGAGAAGGTTCTGCCTGAACGGGTTCAGCTCTGGGAGGCTTGGGAGCGCGGACCCCAGAAGCGGTCCACGCTGCTGTCGCCGGTCTCAAGCTGACCCTCTCCACAGAGAAGTGAAAACTGTGTTCACAAGGACCGGCCCGGATTTTCCCGATGGACTTCGCATCGCGAGTCAGGTGAAGGTCTCGCTATGCAACAATATCAAGCTCTCCTTCAGGATATACTGGACCACGGCGTCCGACGGGATGACCGGACCGGAACAGGGACATTAGGGGTCTTCGGACGCCAGATGAGATTTGATCTCAGTAAGGGCTTCCCGATGGTCACTACGAAGAAGCTCCATCTGCGTTCCATCATTATCGAGCTTCTGTGGTTCTTGCGGGGCGACACGAATATTGCCTGGCTCAAAGAGCACGGGGTTTCGATCTGGGATGAGTGGGCAGACGAAGAGGGCGACCTCGGGCCGGTTTACGGAAAGCAGTGGCGCAGCTGGGCGGCGCCGGGCGGTGAGGTCATTGACCAGATCAAATGGGTCCGCGACGAGATCATGGCTAACCCAAACTCCCGAAGGTTGGTCGTCTCCGCCTGGAATCCGGCAGATGTGCCGGATATGGCTTTGCCCCCCTGCCACTGCCTCTTTCAGTTCAATGTCATGGAGGGCAGGCTCAACTGTCAGCTGTATCAGCGCTCAGCAGATGTGTTTCTGGGTGTGCCGTTCAATATCGCCTCCTATGCCTTGCTGACTATGATGATGGCTCGCGCGACCGGTCTGGAGCCAGGCGATTTCGTTCATACATTCGGGGACGCGCACCTGTATTTAAATCACATTGACCAGGCGCGTCTGCAGCTCAGCCGGGAACCACACCCCTTGCCCGAAATGTTGTTGAACCCTGACAAGACGGATTTGTTTGGCTGGTCATTCGACGATTTTACCTTGTTTGGGTATAAGGCGCACGGGCATATCAAAGCACCAGTGGCCGTTTAGCCTATTGTTCAAGATCGGGGCGCTCGTCGGTCGTCGCGGCGCGTTGGGCCGGCCTTCGGAGCGGAAAATATTGCTGGGACCCGCCTGATTTTCTCTTTTCGGAAAGACGATGATGAATTAGCGGCAGCCCAGCGCTTGACCCGCGCCGCATCGCGCCTCACATCTGGCGTAGAAACTTTGTGGAGACCCCATGATACGCCTCGACGACGAGACTGAAAAGAAACCTGTGGCTGAACCAAGCGCGTTCCTGGAAGAGGCCCTGTTCAAGGCGCGAACGATCTTGCTGACGGGGGGCGTCGACGACAAACTCGCCCGACGGGTCTGTGAACGCCTTCTGGCGCTTTCCGCCGAGAGTCATGATCCGATTCTCCTGATTATTTCTTCACCGGGCGGCCATGTCGAATCCGGTGATATGATCCATGATATGATCCGGTTTGTTGAAGCCCCTGTGAAAGTGTTGGGCTCGGGTTGGGTCGCGAGCGCTGGAGCTCTGATCTATGCCGCTGCAAAGAAAGAGAATCGCTACTCCCTTCCGAATACCCGGTTTCTCCTTCATGAGCCTCGTGGCGGCGTTGGCGGGCAGGCATCCGACGTAGAGATTCAAGTGCGGGAAATCGTTCGCATGCGCGAACGCCTGAATACTATTTTCGCAGAAGCGACAGGCCAGCCGCTTGAGCGTATCAAGTCCGATACCGATCGTGACTATTGGATGAGTGCCCAGGAGGCCGTTGATTACGGCCTGGTCAGCCAGATCGTTCAGCACAAGAGCGATATCAAGTAGGCATCGCTGCAGGCTGATTTGCAAGACGTAAAGGATTGCTGGTCCATTCTCTCCCCGTCTTTGGGAGTCGGGGCATCATGGCCGTCAAATTATCAGACCTCGCTGAGCCAATCTCTCCGGTTGCGGCGTCAGCACGTCTGAGCACGGTCATTCAGAAATTCACCTCCCAGACGGATATTCCATGCGTTGTCGTTCTCGAGGAAGGCCGACCTCTTGGCATTTTGACCCGAATCCGGGCCATGGAAATGGCGGCCACCAGCCATGAGGCCGTCAACAGCCGTCTATGTGTTGGCGATGTTGTTGAAATTGTGCCCCAGTTCGACGGTGAAATCTTGGCTTTCAGCCTGGTTATGAATCGCCATGAGGATGATTTCTCCCGCCTTGAAGCTGGCGCGCTGGTGATGAGAGATAACAAGGTGGAAGGCGTGTTGTCCCTGCCTGCGTTGCTTCGGGCCGTTGCGCGTGAGCAGGCGGTCATCCCGAAATCATCTCCCGAAAAGGGGACGCGATCAGGGGCGGAGAAGGGATCTGCCACTCTGCCGGTCGCGACCGTTCTGGGGGCGCTGGCCCATGAAGTGCGCACACCGCTAACCGGAATCATGGGGCTTGCTGAGATTCTGCAACAACGCGTCCGGGAGACTGAGCTGAAACAAATCGCTGAGGCCATTATCAGGTCAGGTGAGGCGCTGGACCGAATTCTGAGTGACACACTGGATTTCGCCTCCCTGCAGGCGGGGCAGTTGAAGCTCTCGCCGGAACCATGTGATATTTCTGACTTTGCGACGGATCTTCGGCGTCTCTGGGGGCCTGTTGCAACCTCCAAGGGGCTTGGTTTCAAGGTATCGCTTCAGAGTGACGTTGGCAGTCTCATTGATGTCGATCTTGGTCGTCTTCGGCAGGTCGCTAACAATCTCATCAGCAATGCATTGAAGTTCACACGGAGCGGCCGCGTTGATGTTTCGATTGCAATCGATGCCGGTGCCAGAGGGGCTGAGCAGCTGCGCCTCCATGTCAGCGATACCGGCCCCGGTCTGAGCCCTGCTCAAAAAGACGTCATGTTCGATTTCTTTGTCCGTGGCGACGCCGTCCGCGATGAACCGGGCTGGGGCCTTGGCTTGTCGATCTGCAAGGCTTTGAGTGGTCATCTGGGCGGTGCCCTGAAGGTTCATGACCGGCCAGGGGGGGGCACTGTGTTCTCAGTTCGTCTCCCGGTTCAGCCTATTCAGCCCAACCAGTCTGGTGGCGGCGATAGGGTCCGGATCAAGACCGGGAAGTTTCGCCTCGGCCGTATTCTGCTGGTTGAAGACCATGATGCCTGCGGCCTGATCTTCCAGACCGCACTCGTTCGGGCCGGCTGGGAGGTTGATCATGTGAAGTCTTTAAGTGAGGCGGCGGATTATCTCGACCACCAGACCTATCAGGCCGTTTTGACAGATCTTCATCTTTTAGATGGCTCTGCGCTGAGCCTGATTGATGCTCTGCGTCAGCGAAGCGACATTCCGGAAACGATGGCGGTCATCGCCCTGACGGCTGACACGCGCACGGCCGCCACATCTCTGGCGCTGGCGCACGGGGCAGACCGTGTTGTGACGAAGCCGGTTCGGGGGCCAGAACTGGTTGCGCAGGTTTCAGAAGTTCTGCTGAAACGGGGAGCTTTGGACGACGAACCTGTTCCGCGCCGACTTAACCGGGCCGTCTGATTTTGCGGTTTTAGCGCCCAAGTTCCTTCATGGCGTCTTCAAGGCCCTGCAGCGTCATTTCAAACATGCGATGTCCGCCTATCAGTTCGCGAATAAGCTGGATAGATCCTGTATATTCCCACGCACCTGATTTGACCGGGTTCAGCCAGACAAGATCTGGGTACTGATTGACAAAGCGCTGTATCCAAAGGCCACCCGGTTCTTCATTCCAGTGCTCAACCGAGCCTCCTGAATAGGTAATTTCATAGGGGCTCATGGTGGCGTCGCCGACAATGATCACTTTGTAGTCGCTCGGATATTTATGGAGGACGTCCCAGGTCGGGATGATATCGGTGCGGCGGCGACGGTTGTCCTTCCAGAGGCCCTCATAGGGACAGTTGTGGAAATAATAATATTCAAGGTTCTTGATCTCGGCCCGCGCGGCTGAGAACAGCTCCTCGCAGACTTTCACATGCGGATCCATGGAGCCGCCGGCATCCAGAAGCAGCAGAACGGATACGGCGTTGCGGCGTTCTGCGCGCATTTCAATATCCAGATAGCCTTGCTTGGCCGTATTCCGGATCGTGGCATCCAGATCCAGTTCATCGGCGGCACCCTGTCGCGCCCATTTTCGCAGCCGTTTCAGAGCGACCTTTATGTTACGGGTCCCAAGCTCGACGCTATCGTCGTAATTCTTGAATTCCCGTTTGTCCCAGACTTTTGTGGCACGCCGATGCCTCGACTTTTCCTGGCCGATTCTAACGCCTTCTGGATTGTAGCCGTTTGCGCCGAATGGGGAGGTACCGCCTGTCCCAATCCACTTATTGCCGCCTTCATGGCGTTTTTTCTGTTCCTCGAGCCTTTGTTTCAGGGTTTCCATGAGCTTCTCGAAGCCGCCAAGGGCCTCGATCTCGTCCATTTCTTCCTTGGTGAGGAATTTTTCCGTCATCTTGCGGAGCCATTCTTCGGGCAGGTCCTGAGCATCTATCGCATCTGCCAGCGTATCCAGACCCTTGAACACGTGTCCAAAGACCTTGTCGAACTTATCGATGTTGCGCTCGTCCTTGATCAGCGCGGCCCTTGAGAGATAGTAGAAGTCCTCGACATTGCGTCCGATGACCTGCTTATCCATCGCCTCCATCAGGGCCAGATACTCCTTGAGCGTGACGGGTACTTTGGCCTCTCTGAGCTCGTTAAAAAAGTGCAGGAACATAATAGACCACTCCTTAGTTCAAGAGAGTGTAGACCGGCTGTCGGTCAGGTCCAAGCTTGACGCTGCGTCGGGCTCTTGATCAGGGTCTCTGGCCCGTCTTGAGCGCGTCGGGGCTGATCTTTGCAGGGGTCGCGCCTTCCGGCGTCAATCCTGTGACAGCAGGGAGAGGCAGCCGGGAACGGGCGTGTCCGACCCGTTAACCAGCTCCGCGCGTGGGGATGCCGGTCCGCGAAAGTCATCCAGAATAAGCCGGACCCCATCGGCGGCGGTGGGTTCCGACAGGATAAAAACCTGCGACTGGTCAAGCGAGGCGCCATCTGTCGCCCTTGCCACGAGTTGCAGTGCCGTCGTGTCCAGACGGTCAACAGATCCGGCGGAATTGAGGCGGTGGGGCCCGTACGTTTCCGCGACATAGGACCGCAATCCCGGCGGCGCGTAGATGTACTGAATCCGGCTGAAAAAGGAATTCGCTGTCAGATAGATCCGAAGGTCCTCGAACAGGGCGTCGCTGACGCCGTCGAGGTAGCGAAAATCGCCAATCTGATTGAAGTAGGGACGAGGGAAGCGCAGGCGTGTTTCCAGATCCTCTTCCCGCGAGGCAGCGTTCACGCGCTCCGTCTTGGCCCGGTACGCGGCCACGACCCGTGCCAGTGTCGGTTCCTCAATGGCAAGGGACCGCAGCAGGATCTCGAGGTCCTCAACCCGTCCGGAGTTGATGTCGAAAAGCCCGGAGACCGGACGCACGGTCACAGTGAGGTGGCTTCGGCCATAGGCACAGTCGAAGCCATGAACTGGCTGGTTAACAAAGGCCGGACTGCCGGCAAGGGCGGCGCCGAGGCGGGCGCCC
>CAJXMY010000144.1 GCA_913056435.1 uncultured Hyphomonadaceae bacterium
CGATGGCCACAGAGCCCGCATCGAGGTCGATGCGCTGGGGAATGGACATGTCGAGGCCCGCTGCCATGAGGCGGTCGAGGCGGTCTGGGCACCGATCGCGGATCAGGACGACTGGTCGCCCCTGCAGGACCTGCTCGACCGGATCGAGCAGGCCCGCCGGGCCTATGACCTGCCCGAGGGATAGGCTGGCCTGCTTCGCTGCGCCGCAGCAAAACGGCGTGACTTGTCCCCCTCTCATCCTATATCCTGCTCGCAAACGAGATGGAGGAAGATGTTATGGACGGTATGGCAGACGTAAAAACCACGGCCATTATGTATGATTTGACCGCCGCGATGCAGGACGCCGTCGCGGCCCTGGATGCCTATCAGGCGGCCATTCGCACCCGCATCAGCGAGACCCTCGCCCCGGAGGGCCGGATCGACCGTGCGGCCCTCGACCTGCACCAGCACATGGCGCACGGCTTTGCCTGGGTCACAACCTATGTCGAGACCCTGCGCGAAACCGCCAACTGGGCCTGCCGGCTGGAGCAGGAGGGACAGTTCGGCGAAATTGAAGCGCTGCTGTCTCAGATCCTGTTCGGGGAATACTGTGCGCAGATGCGCGGTGGCATCCCGATGAATCAGGGCGAGGTGATCCGTCCCGCCGATCTCGGCCTCACCGATGCCGACCTGTCCCTGCTCTCGCATGCGGCCATTGAGCGGTTTGTTCGCGAAGGAAAGACGCAGGCCTCTCTGGCAGCCGCGGCCACCCACCTGCCCGACAGTCTGGCCCGCGCCACGGTAGAGAATACCGGTCTGGATGAAACGCTCGACATGGTCCGCGACCAGTTCCACCGCTATGCCGAGGACCGCATCCTGCCCCACGCCCATGAGTGGCACCTCAAGAATGACTACATCCCGATGGACGTGGTGACCGAGATGGCTGAGCTGGGCGTCTTTGGCCTCACCATCCCGGAAGAATATGGCGGCCTCGGCATGGAGAAGACCGCCATGTGCGTGGTTTCAGAGGAATTGTCCCGGGGCTATATCGGCACCGGCTCTCTGGGCACGCGGTCCGAGATCGCCGCCGAACTGATCCTGATTGGGGGCACCGAGGCCCAGAAACAGAAATTCCTGCCGGGCATTGCCAGCGGCGAGATCCTGCCGACGGCCGTCTTTACCGAGCCGAATACCGGGTCCGACCTCGGTGCCCTGCGGACACGCGCCGTCCTCGACGGCGACACCTACAAGATCACGGGCAACAAGACCTGGATCACCCACCCCGTTCGGGCCGACCTGATGACCGTTCTCGCGCGGACCAAGCCCGACACCAATGATTTCTCGGGCCTGTCCATGCTTCTGGCAGAGAAGCCGCGGGGCGACGATGCCCATCCCTTTCCCGCGGACGGAATGACCGGCGGCGAGATTGAGGTGCTCGGTTATCGGGGCATGAAAGAATACGAAATCGGCTTTGATGAATTCGAGGTGCCCGCGGCCAATCTGCTCGGCGAGACCGAGGGCATGGGCTTCAAGCACCTGATGGCGACGTTTGAGAGCGCCCGGATCCAGACCGCGGCCCGTGCGGTCGGGGTCGCCCAGAACGCTCTTGAGCTGGGCTTGCGCTATGCTCTGGACCGGTCGCAGTTCGGCCAGCCCATTTTTGCCTTCCCGCGCGTCGCCAACAAGCTCGTCATGATGGCCGCGGAACTGGTCGGCATCCGCCAGCTGACCTATTTCTCGGCCCGCCAGAAAGATCAGGACAAGCGCTGTGACGTCGAGGCTGGCATGGCTAAGCTTCTGGCCGCCCGGGCGGCCTGGGCGGCCGCGGACAATGCGGTTCAGATCCATGGCGGAAACGGCTTTGCGCTCGAATATCCTATCAGCCGTGTGCTGCAGGACGCCCGTATCCTCAATATTTTCGAGGGCGCGGGTGAGGTCCAGGCCATGGTGATCGCCCGCCGGGTTCTGTCGGCAGGGAACTAGTCAACCCGCCGCGCCCAGGAGGGCATGGATGAAAAGACTCGGATCAGACCCGTCCCGTTGGGGCGGGTCTTGTCATATTTGGCTTGGCCGGACCGCGCCGCCTGCACGCGAAGACTTGACCGGGCGTGCAGAAGTCTCTTTAACGCCCGTCTTCAGAACGGGTCGGTGTGGAACTGCCGTTGCAATCGTGGGTCCGATGAGGTGATCCACCAGTCCACGTCAAGAAAATTGGATCAGAACATGTCACGTCGGCATTCAACCAAGTACAAGATCGACCGCCGGGTCGGTGAAAATATCTGGGGTCGCCCCAAATCACCCGTCAACAAGCGCCCGAACAAGCCCGGCCAGCATGGCCCGAACCGGCGCGGCAAGGTTTCGGATTACGGTCTGCAGCTGATGGCGAAGCAGAAACTGAAATTCTACTATGGCGACATTACCGAAAAACAGTTTCGCCGGACCTTTGACGAGGCATCCCGCCGGAAGGGGAACACCGCAGAGCTGCTGATCGGCCTGCTGGAATCCCGCCTCGATGCCTTTGTGTACCGGTCGAAATTCGTGCCGACCATTTTTGCGGCGCGCCAGTTCGTCAACCACGGTCATGTTCTGGTCAATGGTGTCAAAACCAATATCGGTTCTTACCGGCTGAAGCCCGGCGATACGGTTCAGATCCGGGAGAAGTCCCGCAACATGGCGCTCGTCCTCGAGGCGCTGGGGTCGCCGGAACGTGACATCCCGGAATATGTCGAGGTCGATCCAAAATCGATGACGGCAACCTACATCCGGATGCCCGAGCTCAGCGATGTGCCCTATCCGGTACAGATGGAACCGGCCCAGGTGGTGGAATACTACTCCTCCTAAGCCCTCTGCCCGTCCCCGGGCTCACCTGGCCTTGCCAAGACCTCAAAGCCGCGCTCATCTGGCGCGGCTTTTTGTTTTCGGGGTGCAGGCAGGTCGATGAAACAACCTGACATTCAGACGGTGAAAGACCAGCTGGTTGTGGCGCCTCAGAGCCCTTTTCGACTGGTCTCCCGAGATAGCGCAGACCGGTCCCTGTTCCCGGACAAGAAGGCCGCCCGGGTGTCCCTGCGCAAGGATGCGGCCGCGATCGACGAGCTGCAGGAGCTCCTTTACGCCACGCGGCGCAAGGCGATCCTGATCGTGCTGCAGGGCATGGACACGGCCGGCAAGAGCGGCGTGATCCGCAATGTCTTTGCCGATACCAGCCCACTTGGCCTTCAGGTCGAGGCCTTCAAAGCGCCGACGGAGCTCGAACGGGGCCATGACTATCTCTGGCGGATCCACAAGGCCGTGCCGCGTCGGGGGTGGATTGGCCTGTTTGACCGCTCCCATTATGAGGACGTCCTGGTGGCGCGGGTCCGCGAGCTCGCACCCGCCGAGCGCCTCGACCAGCGTTATGACCAGATCAATGCCTTTGAACATCACCTGAGCGAGAATGATGTGGTCGTCCTCAAATTCATGCTGCATCTGGGCTATGAGGAGCAGGGCCGGCGGCTTCGGGAGCGGTTGAGCGAGGCGCACAAGCGCTGGAAATTCAATCCCTCTGATGTCGAGGACCGCGCCCAGTGGGGTTCATTCATGCAAGCCTATGAGACGATGCTGGTCCGATGCTCGACCGCACATGCCCCCTGGTATGTGGTCCCGGCGGACAGCCGGTCACGACGCAATGCGATAATTGCGCGGATTGTCCGGGGGGCTCTGGAGGAGCTCGCCATGAGCTGGCCGGAGCCGGCGTCCGGTCTCGATGGACTCCTGATCGATTAAGGGGACGGCGGACGCAAAAAAAGCCCCGGCGGTCGCCGGGGCCAAAATATGCGGATCTGACCGAATCTGATCAGATGAAGCCCTTGAACTTGTCTTTGAAACGGGACACACGGCCGCCGCGGTCCAGACCGCTGCTATTGCCCCCGGTCCAGGCCGGGTGAGAGCTGGAATCGATGTCCAGCACGAGGCGGTCGCCGTCTTTGCCATAGGTCGAGCGGGTCTGGTACTCGGTCCCGTCGGTCATCACCACGGTGATGAAATGGTAGTCTGGGTGGCCTTCGGCTTTCATCTCACTGCCTCATTTGATCGCGATATACGCCCGTTGAGCGGCGCTGGCACCGCCGGAAAAAAGGCGGTCTATCCGATTGACCGGCATTCCGCAAGGCCGTGAGTCAGGTGTTTAATCGAGGTCGGGGACGAGGTAGTCCGCCATCCTGGTGTGATCGGCCTTGTCCTGAAGCCAGGTGACCACGGCGATCGAAATCCAGACCACATGGAAAACCAGCCCCCCGACAATGCAAACCCAGCCCGGGAGCTGGCCAATATGGGCCCGGTCGAAGAATTCCGCCCACGTGGTCACATCATCCGGGTGAATGGAGATCTTGGCAAAATAGGCCAGGGCCTGGATCCCAAACAGCGCGCCATAATTGCGTCGCAGCCGACGTCCGATAGAGCGCAGGGCGGAGATCCGGTGCTGCGGGTGAATATAGTCCTCGGACAGGGGATGCCCGCGATCCTGCGGGATCGACATGCCGCGGCCTCTCAGTATGGGCACGTAGACCGCGAGTTCGAGCATCCGGGCGCGGAACTTCCAGACTGAGAAATACCGGTACCGGCGGGCCTCCAGGATCAGGAACATGATGGTCAGGAGCCCCGCCAGAACAATCGGCAGCGGCGACGCATTTTCCGAGGCAAAGCTGACCGAAAGCGCGATGCCTGTGGTCACCACCGACCAGTTCGTCGTCATGTCGAGGCGCTGCCGCCACACTGTCGAACGGAAGACCTCCGCACGATAGAGGTGGGCCAGTGCACCAGCCTCGGCGCTGCCACAGATGGGGTCTTGGGGATCCAGATCGCCGTCAGTCATGGAGGTAGCTTATATGAGTTTGGCGTTAACGGCAGGTATGTTTTGCCGTGCCCGGCCTTTTTCCTGTCAGAGTGTCTTGCCCATGCGAAAAATCGGGACCACGACGCCCTCCTCAAAGTGGACCGAGACATCCTCGATCAGCCTGTAGCCCCGGGCCTCGTACAGGGGGCGTCCGCTCGCCGTCGCGCCCATTTCGATGGTCCTGAATCCTTCCGCCTGAGCGGCGTCTTCGGCGAGGCGAAGGATCAGGCTGCCAATGCCGCGCCGAACATGATCGGGGTGGGTGTACATGGCGCGAATTCGGGCCGGGTCCCGGGCGGGGTCACACAGGGTGGCATCACGACGGGCGGTGTTGTCTCCGCCGAACAGGGTCTGGCGCCGCGACCAGCCCCCACACCCCACAAGCGTGTCCTGGTCGAAGATCAGGGTATAGGTCCCGTCCGCCACCAGCTGGGTGTCCAGGCCCATCACATCTTCAGACCGGCGAACCTGTTCGGGGTCGAGTTCGGCGGGCAGAAGCCGGGCCATGGACTCTGCCATGAGGACCCGGATGGCCTCCAGATCATCGAGCGTGGCCGCACGATGGGTGAACATGATCAGCCACGACCGCGATAGGAGGGCACGCCGGTCTCGGGGACATACAGGCCGTCCGGAACGCTGCCAGTCTGCCAGAAGACATCAATGGGAATGCCGCCGCGGGGATACCAGTAGCCAGAGATGCGCAGCCAGCGCGGCGAGAGCAGGGCGGCGAGATCCTTGCCGATCCGCAGCGTGCAGTCCTCGTGAAACGCCCCGTGATTGCGGTAGCTGGTCAGATAGAGTTTGAGGCTCTTGCTTTCCACCAGCGTGTCGCCCGGCGCATAGTCAATCACCAGATGGGCAAAGTCTGGCTGGCCGGTGACCGGACACAGCGAGGTAAATTCCGGACAGACAAAGCGGGCCAGGTAGAGCGTGTCGGCATGGGGATTGGGAACGGTTTCCAGTCGCGCCTCTTCCGGGCGCGGGCCAAGTTCA
>CAJXMY010000145.1 GCA_913056435.1 uncultured Hyphomonadaceae bacterium
AACATCTTCAGTAATATCACTTTTGGCATTTAGCTTACCAGCCTCGATAAACTTTTCTATTATTCCAAGGTTATCAATGGCGTATTTTTTTCTATTCGGCTTGTTGAACCCACGCTTAGGTAGTCTTTGATAAAGGGGCATTTGTCCACCTTCATAGCCATTTATGGAAACGCCAGAACGTGATTTCTGCCCCTTGATTCCTCTACCAGCAGTTTTTCCTTTGCCAGAACCTACACCTCTAGCGACGCGTTTCTTTTTCTTAACTGCGCCTTCATTATCTCTTAATTCATTGAGTTTCATGTCGCTTCTCCTTTTGCCGGAATTACCTCCCGGTTGCGACGAAAGAGGTAAACACAGCCTTAATTTAGTATTGAGTAAATTATCTTTCTACCAGTAACCCAGAATATCGATTTAGCCGATCTACACCTCTGGGTAATCCTAACTTCTTTCCTCTACAATCTCCACTAAGTGCGGTATCTTATTAACCATGCCTCGCACCGAAGGTGTGTCCTCAAGCTCACGAGTTTTATGCATTTTGTTTAGACCCAAACCTATTAATGTCTGACGTTGTTTAGCTGGACGTCGGATTGGAGATCCGATTTGTTTTACAACTATTGTTTTAGCCATCTCACTCTTCCTCTATGCTTCAACAGCTTCTGGAGAAGAAGCTTCGTCACGACGAAGAATGTCTGCAACTTTCTTACCACGCCGCTGAGCCACCATTCTTGGCGAAGCCTCTTTCTTTAATCCGTCTAGAGTAGCTCGTATCATATTATAAGGATTCTGCGACCCGATTGATTTAGCAACAACATCCTGAATACCCAACATTTCAAATACAGCACGCATCGGACCACCGGCGATGATACCGGTACCCGCCGGTGCCGCCCGCAACAGCACCTTGCCTGCACCGTAAAACCCTTTATTGTCATGATGCAGCGTGCGCCCGTCACGCAAAGGAACACGAACCATGTTCCGCTTGGCTTCCTCGGTTGCTTTGCGAATGGCTTCCGGTACTTCGCGGGCCTTGCCTTTACCAAAACCTGCACGCCCTTTTTGGTCACCGACAACGACCAGAGCGGCAAAACCGAAATTCTTACCCCCCTTCACGGTCTTGGCGACACGGTTGATGCCAACGAGTTTGTCAACAATCTCGCTCTGTGGCTCCTCGTCACGCCCGCGACGACGATCCTCTTTGCGCCCGCGGCCTCTGCCTCGTTCTTCTGCCATGGAAAACCTCCTAGAACTTCAGTCCGCCCTCACGGGCGGCATCTGCCAGGGCTTTCACCCGGCCATGGAATACAAATCCACCGCGGTCGAAGACGACATCTTCAACCCCAGCCTTCTGGGCTCGTTGGGCGAGAAGATTGCCAACCTTCTGTGCGGCCTCAATGGTCCCTGTGGATGTCAGCTCAGCACGGACATCCTTTTCCAGGGTGGAAGCCGAAGCGAGCGTGATCCCCTTCTCATCATCGATGATCTGGGCCGAAATATTTTTACCGGACCGGGCCACAGAAAGGCGCAGCTTGCCCTCCATGGATTTACGCAACTTTGAGCGATTGCGCTGGGCCCGCCGGAGATGTTTTTCGCGAGACGTCAACATGATTATTTCTTCTTGCCTTCCTTGCGACGGACATATTCGCCAACATACCGGACACCCTTGCCCTTGTAGGGCTCAGGACGGCGGTAGTTGCGAATTTCTGCAGCGACCTGACCGACCACCTGCTTGTCCGCACCACTGATCTCGACTTCAGTCGGCTTGTTACATTTGATTTCAAATCCAGCCGGCGCGCTGTAGATAACATCGTGGGAGAACCCCAGAGCCAGCTTCAGATCCGTTCCCTGCATCTGTGCGCGATATCCAACACCGACGAGCTCCAAGGACCGGGTAAAGCCAACAGACGCTCCCTGAACCAGGTTCGCCGCATTTGCCCGTGCCGTTCCCCACATCGTGCGGGCCGTCGGGTCGAGCGCCTGTGCAAACGTCATTTTCTTCCGGCCCTTTTCCTCATTCACGCGAATGCGATCATTGGCCGCCGCGACCAGGTCGTCGCGGGGGGAAATGGTAAGCTCCTGACCTTCAAGGCGCGCCACCACCTGCTCCGGCAGGTCAATAGATAGTTGGCCTTTTGGCCCCTTCGCCTCAAGCCGCTGACCGCCAATCGACACTGTGGTGTCGGAGGGGACAGCAATGGGTAATTTTCCGATACGAGACATCGTTCTTCCATCTCCCCCTTAAAAGACCCGGCAGAGAATTTCGCCGCCGACATTCTCATTGCGCGCCGTGTTGTCAGACATGACGCCTTTGGACGTCGACAGAATCGAAATTCCCAGCCCATTGCGGACCAGCGGAATATCGTTGCGCGAGGAGTAAACGCGCCGCCCAGGTTTCGAAACTCGACGAACCTCGGATATGACCGGCGTTCCCTCATAGTACTTCAGTTCGATCTCAATATGATTGTGACCGTCCTTTTCAATCTCGGTGTAACCGCGGATATAACCCTCATCCTTCAGCACATCGAGCACGCGGGCCCGGAGTTTTGAGGCGGGGGTGACCACCTTATCCATGCCGCGCATCTGCGCGTTCCGGATACGGGTCAGCATATCGCCGAGGGGATCAGAAAGAGCCATGTGAATCCCTCCTACCAGCTGGACTTAACGAGACCGGGGATCTTGCCCTGCGAACCTAATTCGCGCAGCGCAATCCTCGACATTTTGACTTTGCGGTAATAGCCGCGCGGACGACCCGTCACCTCACACCGGTTCCGTTCCCGGTTCGGAGCGGAGTTCCGGGGCAGATCAGCCAGCTTCAGGCGGGCCTTGAACCGCTCTTCTATTGGAAGATCCTCGTTCATGATGATGTCCTTCAACTCAGCCCGCTTGGTCGCATACTTGGCGATCAGGCGTTGCCGCTTCTTGTTCCGTTCGATAGCACTTTTCTTAGCCATGCTTCCGTGTCCTCAGCGCTAGTTCCGGAACGGGAAGCCACACTGCGTCAGCAGTGATTTCGCTTCGTCGTTCGTCTTGGCGGTGGTGCAGACGATAATGTCCATACCGCGAATGTCTTCGATTTCGTCATAACTGATTTCAGGGAAGACGAGCTGCTCCTTCAGGCCCATGGCGAAATTGCCACGGCCGTCAAAACTCTTGCCGTTCAGGCCCCGAAAATCCTTCACGCGCGGCAGAGCGATATTGGTCAGACGATCAATGAACTCATACATGCGCTCGCGGCGAAGGGTGACCTTGCATCCGATCAACATCTCTTCACGCAGCTTGAAACCAGCAATGGATTTGCGCGCCTTGGTCGCGACCGGCTTCTGACCAGAGATCTTTTCCATCTCGGCCAGGGCCGTTTTGATCTTCTTAGAATCGGCAACAGCTTCGCCAACGCCCATGTTGATCACGACTTTGTCCAGCTTGGGGATCTGCATATCGTTCGTGTAGCCGAACTCTTCCTTGAGTTTGGCGCGGATTTCCGTGTCGTATTTTGTGCGAAGACGCGGGACATATTTATCAGACATCGAGAGCCTCCCCAGAGCGCTTTGCGAATCGGGTCTTGCGACCATGCTCATCCGTTCTAAACCCGACCCGGGTCGGTTTGCCGTCCCGAGGATCGATCAGAGCGACATTCGACGTGTGGATAGGCGCCTCAAAGGTCCTGATCCCACCCTGAGGGTCGGCCTGCGTCGGCCGGGTATGCCGCTTGACCACGTTCACACCACGGACAACACAGCGATTGTCTGACGGGATGACCTTCAGGACCTCCCCTTCGGCACCCTTATTGCGGCCCGTCAGGACGATCACGCGATCCCCTTTTTTCACCTTGGCAGCCATGCTTACAGCACCTCCGGAGCCAGCGAGACGATTTTCATATGGTTCTTGGAACGCAGCTCACGAGGAACCGGCCCGAAAATTCGGGTCCCAATCGGCTCATTATTATTGTTCACGAGGACCGCCGCATTCGTATCAAACCGAATGGTCGAGCCGTCGGGACGGTTGATGTCTTTCGCAACCCGCACGACCACGGCCTTGCGGACTTCACCCTTTTTGACACGTCCGGTGGGGATCGCCTCTTTGATCGAAACGACGATGATGTCGCCGACGGACGCATAACGCCGTCCCGCACCACCGAGAACCTTGATACACTGAACACGCCGGGCACCAGAATTGTCAGCCACGCGAAGGTTGGACTGCATCTGAATCATGACGCATCTCCTTCACCAGAAATAACTTCCCAGCGCTTCAACTTCGACCGCGGGGGACATTCGCGGATCGTAACAGTTGCGCCCTCAACGGCCGCATTCTCTTCATCGTGGGCATGGTAGCGCTTCGAACGCCGCACCGTCTTTTTCAGCAGCGGGTGCAGGAACCGGCGCTCGACACGTACAATCGCGGTCTTATCCTGCTTGGTCGAAACCACCACGCCTTCCATAACTCGTCTTGGCATATCGGTCTCCTTAGCCTTGGGCTTCTGCGCGAGCCTTCTCGCGCAGGATCGTCTGAACCCGCGCGATATCGCGCCGGACGACCTTGATGCGAGCGGTCTTTTCCAACTGCCCGGTCGCAACCTGGAAGCGGAGATTGAACTGTTCTTTTTTCAACTGAAGAAGCTGGTCCTTCAGCTGATCTGGCGTTTTTGAACGGAAATCAGCGGCTGACATGGCTTAGATCCCCTCTATACGGCGGACGATTTTCGTCCGGATTGGTAATTTGGCGGCCCCAAGACGCAGGGCCTCGAGGGCGACCTCGTCAGACACGCCATCGATCTCGAAAAGGATCCGGCCAGGCTGCACACGTGCCACCCAGCGG
Organism: uncultured Hyphomonadaceae bacterium; assembly: GCA_913056435.1. Classification (GTDB taxonomy): domain Bacteria; phylum Pseudomonadota; class Alphaproteobacteria; order Caulobacterales; family Hyphomonadaceae; genus Henriciella. The sequence continues at coordinate 4,807 of CAJXMY010000145.1, forward strand.
TCGACCGAGCCCTTGCCCTTACCCATACGAACTTCGATGGGCTTCGCTGAAACCGGGGTATCCGGGAAAATTCGGATCCAGACCTTGCCCTGACGCTTCATCTCGCGGGTCACGGCACGACGCGTCGCCTCAATCTGGCGGGCTGTGACGCGCTCAGGCTCCAGAGCCTTCAGCGCGAAGGTCCCGAACGCGACGGAGTAGCCCCCTTTCGCGTTCCCCTTGATCCGGCCCTTAAAGGCCTTCCGGTACTTTGTTCTTTTTGGCTGACGCATGGCTTATGCTCCTGCCCCCTGGGGACCGGAGGCCGGCCCGCGCTGATTACCGGCACGCGCGCGCGCCTCGCCCGAATTCTCCGCACGGCGATCACGGGCCATGGGATCGTGTTCAAGGATTTCACCCTTGTAGATCCAGACCTTGATACCGATGATCCCATAGGTGGTGAGCGCCTCGGCAGTGCCGTAGTCGATGTCTGCCCGCAGGGTATGCAGGGGAACAGACCCCTCCGCATACTGCTCGGTCCGCGCAATTTCAGCACCACCAAGCCGACCGGACACCATGATTTTTACACCCAGAGCGCCAAGACGCATCGTGTTCTGAATGGACCGCTTCATCGCGCGACGGAACGAGGCCCGGCGCTCTAACTGTCGGGCAATATCTTCTGCCACCAAGGCAGCATCAAGCTCAGGCTTCCGAATTTCGACCAGGTTCACGCGAACCTCGTCCGAAGTCATTTTGGCAAGGCTCTTCCGGAGCGCCTCAATATCGGCCCCCTTCTTCCCGATCACCAGACCCGGACGGGCCGTATGGATCGTGACCAGACACTTCTTGTGAGGCCGCTCGATGACGATGCGCGAGATGCCAGCCTGAACCAGCTTCTTCTTGATCGCCGCCCGGATCTTCAGGTCCTCGTCGGACGCCTCGAGGTGGATGATCGGGCTGTCCGCCCGCTTCGCGCCGTTGAGATGGGCCACGTAGGCTCGAAGGCCCTGCTCGTCGTGATACGTCTCCTCGCGGATCCTGCCGGAGGCGTCGACC
>CAJXMY010000146.1 GCA_913056435.1 uncultured Hyphomonadaceae bacterium
GCCGTCCTTGATGCCGAGGTTCCGGCCACCTGCCTTGTCGGCAAAACCTGGGATTTCCATGTCGAGACCGCGATCAAGACGAGCCTTGAGGAAAATCTGGACATGATCCGCGGGTCGGTTGCCGCCGCCGTGGACAAGGGCCGGGAGTCGATGTTCGATTGCGAGCATTTCTTCGACGGCTACAAGAACAACCCCGGCTACGCCATCGATTGTGTGAAAGCGGCGCATGAGGGCGGTGCTGCGTGGGTGGTGCTGTGCGATACCAATGGCGGCGCGCTGCCCTCGGAAGTGTTTGAGATTGTCAGCGCGGTGCGCGAGGCTGTGCCGGACGCGCGCCTCGGCATTCATTGCCATAACGATGCCGGGGTGGCGGTGGCGAATTCGCTGGCGGCGATCCGCGCCGGCGCGCGTCAGGTGCAGGGCACGATCAACGGGCTTGGCGAGCGGTGCGGCAATGCCGACCTGATCAGCCTGATCCCGACGCTGGTCCTGAAACTCGGCTACGAGACCAGCATCGCCGAAGAAAACCTGCCGAAGCTGATGCAACTGTCGCGCATGCTCGACGAGCGCCTGAACCGCGCGCCGAACCCGCAGGCGCCCTATGTCGGCGAGGCGGCTTTCGCGCACAAGGGCGGTCTTCACGCCTCGGCAGCGCAAAAGGACCCGCGCACCTACGAGCATGTGCCGCCTGAAAAGGTCGGCAATTCCCGCCAGTATCTGGTTTCGGACCAGGCCGGCAAGTCGAACATGATGGCGCGTTTCGCCGAGTTCGGCATCGAGGTCGATGCCGCCGACCCGCGCCTCGACAAGCTGATCCGGGTGGTCAAGGAACGCGAGTTTGACGGCTGGGCCTTTGATTCCGCCGAAGCCAGCTTCGAGCTGCTGGCACGCCGCACGCTCGGCGAGGTGCCGGATTATTTCAACATCGGCCGTTTTCGGGTGATGGACGAGCGCCGCTTCAACGCCCGTGGTGAGCTGGTTGTCGAATCGGAGGCCACGGCGACCATCACTGTCGGCAATGTCATCTATCACGAGGTGGCCCTTGGCAACGGTCCGGTGAACGCTGTCGACACGGCGCTTCGCAAGGCGTTGTCCAGCGCCTATCCCTCGCTCGAGGAGGTGGAGCTTGTCGATTACAAGGTCCGCATCCTTGATTCGAAGGAAGAGCAGAGCGGCACCGGCGCCATCACCCGCGTGCTGATCGAGTTCCGTACGCCTGACGGCACCACCTGGCGCACCGTCGGCCTGTCGACCAATATCATCGACGCCTCGGTCGTGGCGCTTGGTGACGGCATGATCTGGAAGCTTCAGCGCGATGGCGTGCCGGGGCCTGTCGCCGCCTGAGGCATGTCTACATCCGCAACGAACCTGTCCGCCCCGCCCGTTGTCATTCTCGTCAGGCCACAGCTAGGCGAGAATATCGGCGCGGCCGCGCGGGCGATGATGAATTGCGGGCTTCACGATCTGCGGCTGGTCGCCCCGCGTGACGGCTGGCCCAATCCGGCAGCACTTCCCATGGCGGCCGGTGGTGCAAAAATCATCGAAAATGCAACAGTTTACAATGATGTGGGTGCGGCTGCGCATGATCTGACCTTTCTTGCCGCCCTGTCGGCGCGCCGTCGTGATATGCCGGTGCGCATGGCTGATCCACGCGGTGTGACCGCCGAGATCCTGCCGCATGGAAGTCGTGCCGGGCTGATGTTCGGGCCTGAAAAATCAGGTCTGGATAACGAGGAAGTGGTCCGTGCCGACAGGCTGGTCACAGCCGACCTGAACCCTGATTACCCGTCGCTGAATCTGGCGCAGGCCGTGCTGATGATGGCGTGGGAATGGCGGGTTGCGGCGCTTGATAGTGCGGGTCCTGTGCCCGGTCCGGATGAGGAGGCGCCGGCCACGATCCTCGAGCGTGACCGGTTCCATGACAGGCTCGAAGCCGAGCTGGACGAGGGCGGGTTCTTCATCTCGCCGGAAATGGCGCCGGCGGTAAAGCGCAACCTGCGGGCATTGTTTGCGCGCGCCGCGCCGTCCAGCCAGGAAATCAGCACCCTTCACGGGGTGATACAGGCGCTGACCAAGCGGCGTGACCGCAAGAAATCCGGTTGACACAAGACCCTGATTTGCCTAGTTTCCCGCCATTCCCGGGAACGTGGATCGCACCAGCGGGGTGCGATGCCGGTCCGGCGGTACCGCCGGACCCTACCGGGCCACGACAGGCAGCGCCATGCGGCGCGCCTTCAGACATGTAGAGGAGCCAGATATGGCAAAGTCTGACCACAAGCGGCATTCCGCCAAGCACAAGATCGACCGTCGCCTGGGTGTGAACCTGTGGGGCCGTCCGAAATCTCCCCTGAACAGCCGCGAATACGGCCCGGGCCAGCACGGCCAGCGCCGCAAGAAGCCGACCGACTTCGGTGTGCAGCTGATGGCCAAGCAGAAGCTCAAGGGCTATTACGGCAACATCGGCGAGAAGCAGTTCAAGAAATATTACCAGAAGGCCGTCCGCGCCAAGGGTGACACCGGCCAGAACCTGGTCGGCATCCTCGAGATGCGCCTCGACGCCGTCCTGTACCGCTCGAAGATGGTCCCGACCGTGTTCGCCGCGCGCCAGGTCATCAACCATGGCCATGTGCTGCTGAACGGCAAGCGCTGCAACATCGCCTCGGTCCTGCTGCGTCCGGGCGACGAGATCGCGCTGAAGGAAAAGGCCAAGAACATCCCGGCCGTTCTGGAAGCCATCGCCTCGGTCGAGCGGGATGTCCCCGAATATGTCGAGGCCGACCACAACAAGTTCACCGCCAGGTTCGTCCGCGTCCCGACGCTGGACGAGGTGCCTTACCCGGTACAGATGGAACCGAACCTGGTTGTCGAATATTACTCGCGCTGATCCGCGGGACAGATCATCAAGGCAAACAGTTTCAAGGGGGCGGCCACGGGGCCGCCCTTTTTTTGTCCTCTGCACGCGGGCCGACGTCTCCCTCGGCCCCGTTGTGCGGCAGGTGACCCAGAAATACGGCCGACCGGTGTTCAGACCCTTGACGAAGCGGCCGCAAGACAAGACGGTCCCCGGGGAAAGGGAGACTGAGACCGTGCGCTGTTCCACTTGCATGTCCACAATGGTCGCCGAGGGGACAAGCCTAATCTGTCCCAGTTGCGGGCGGATCATGGATGCCCAGCCTCTCGATATCCCCGACCCCGGCGCCCTCGCCAAAGCCCTGCCGAAGGACAGGTCCTGGACCCGTGGGTGGGGCGCGGGCCTGATCGGCCTGGGGCTCACGCTGGGCCTCCTCGGCCTCGGCGGCACCGGGGGCTGGATGCTCCATGAACAGGCGGTGCGAAGCGGCACAACGTCGCCCGTCCCGGCCTTGCTCAGCCTGCTGGAAATACAGGCCGGTGTCGGCGGTGAAGATGACATGGCGGAACGGCTGGCCGGGATCATCCCGGTGGCCGGAGAGAGTCGGGATGGACGCAGCCTGATCGGCATGCGTCCGGACGGGCGCCTCGAGCTGCGAAGCTGGACACCCGCCGGAAATCTCAGGGCCCAGACGCCATTGAGGCTTGGGCTGGACGGGACCCTGAAAGGCGCCGTATTGATCCGGACCGGCGCGCTGGTAACCGCCTTCAGAACCGAAACCCGGCTTGAACTCCTGGCCACAGACCGAACCGGCCAGACCCTTTGGCGCCGCGGCTTCGACCTCTTTTCAACCGGTGACGGCCCGGTTCACCTGCAACCGCTGGGCGATGGGCTGATCCTGGTTTATCCGGGAGAAGCGCGCGGCCGGATCGCGACGGCTCAGCTGAATGCGGACGGGGTCCTGCTGTGGCAGCGCAGCCTCAGCGGCCTCGCCAATGCCGAACTCAAGGTGCTTACCTCGCCGTTTGATGAGGTCGTTCTGATCCACGATCTGCCCGACGCCCCGGAGCTGCAGCTGACCACCCTTGCCGGATCTGGCCTGCCGGGCATATCCACCCGGCTCGACCGGGCGGCCAGCGAAGTTCCCCTTGCGGTGATGGTCGATGAGCAGGGTCGTGTTCATATTCTCCTGACGGGCACACCCCCGCGGCTGATCCGGGTCGATGCGCTTGGCGCGGCCGAAGGGGCCGGCCGGCTGGTCCAGCTGGAGGGTCTCACGGCGGGGACACCCTGCCTGATGCAGGGACAGCCAGACCAGCTGAGCCTGATCTGTTCAAGGGACACCCATCTTCAACTGGATCGGTTTGACATGACCGGGACGGGTCCGGCCCTGCTGAGCCGGGCGGAGACCCCCATCAGCGGGGTCACCCGGCTGTTTCACCTCAGTGACACAAACCTCATCGCAGAGACCTCAGAAGCCGGCCAGACGGGTCGCACCCTGACGGTGCTCGACCGTCCTTATGACGAGGTGGGCCCTGCGGATCCGCCGGGCTGAGAGGGGTTGCCCCCGCCCTTTTGAGCGTCGTCTAAAAGGCGCCCCGCAGAGCGTCGACGAGATCAAGCCGTTCCCAGCTGAAGCCGCCATCCGCCTCCGGGTCGCGTCCAAAATGGCCATAGGCGGCCGTGCGCGCATAAATGGGGCGGTTCAGACCCAGGGTCTCGCGAATGCCCCGCGGACTGAGGTCCATCACCTCCATCAACACCTTTTCCAGGCCGGCCTCGCTGACCTCGCCCGTATCGTGCAGGTTCACATTGATGGACAGCGGCTTCGCGACGCCGATGGCATAGGACACTTGCAGGGTGCACCGCGCCGCGAGTCCGGCAGCCACCACATTCTTGGCAAGGTAGCGGCACGCATAAGCGGCAGAGCGATCCACCTTGGTCGGATCCTTGCCCGAGAATGCGCCACCACCATGGGGGGCCGCCCCACCATAGGTATCGACAATGATCTTGCGCCCGGTCAGGCCGGCATCCCCGTCCGGACCCCCAATCACGAAATTGCCGGTGGGGTTGACGTAGAAATTCTCCTCCGGCGGGAACCATCCCTCTGGCAGTACCGATGCCACGATGGGCCGGACCAGTTCGCGGATATCCCCCGCTGACAGGCCCTCAGCATGCTGGGTCGAGACCACGACGGTATCCACCCCGACCGGCTGGCCGTCCACATAGCGAACCGTCACCTGACTCTTCGCATCGGGTTCGAATTCCGGTCTCACACCCGCATGTCGCTGGCGGGCCATTTCCCGAAGGATCTGATGGGAGTAGACCAGCGTCGCCGGCATCAGCTCGGGTGTCTCATTGCTGGCATAGCCAAACATGATCCCCTGATCACCGGCCCCTTCGTCAACAAAAGTCCCGGAGCCCTCATCAACGCCCATCGCGATATCAAGGGACTGGCCATGGAGCCAGTTCGAAAAGTCCAGTTTCTGCCAGTGGAAGCCGTCCTGCTCATAGCCAATATCCCGGATGGCGCCGCGAACGGTGTCCTCGATCTGCTCCGGCGTGACCGTATCCGGACCCCGAATCTCGCCCAAAAGGGCCACCCGATTGGTCGTCGTCGCGGTTTCACAGGCCACGCGGACTTTGGCCGGGTCGAACGCGCCCTCAAGGGCCGCGCGGAAATAAAGGTCCACAACCTCGTCAGAAACCCGGTCGCAAACCTTATCGGGATGTCCCTCGGACACACTCTCGCTGGTGAAAAGAAATTCTGACATGGCCGGGTCCTCCCTTGTTCGCCCCATCCCTAGGCCAGAGATAAAAACATATCAACCAATATTTATATGTCTTGTGAGTTCTGTGAAAGGTGTTCAGCGAACGCGGGCCCAGAAGCGCAAAATCCTCGCCATATCCGGCCACCTGCCTCTCAAAAAGGCGTAACGGAGACGCCAGCGAAGAGATCGCCGAATCTGCCCG
>CAJXMY010000147.1 GCA_913056435.1 uncultured Hyphomonadaceae bacterium
CCCCCAGCCGAGCCTCGATCCGCCGCACCTGCGACCAGTTTCCAAGCGCCACGGCATTCAGGCCCTGGCGTAATTCGGTCGCATCATGGGCAGAAACCAGCTTGGAAATGCCTCCCAGATCTGGCTTCAGACTGGGCGCGGCCAGCCCATGAGGTGTGGCCCCGCAGGACAGGGCCACAACCAGAACACTGAGCGTCTTTAACAGGGGCACATGCATTATCTGTGGTCTCTCCGTCCCGATGGTCTTTGATTCATTCCTAGAGCCAGTATATGTCCAAACTCTGGCAAGCTGTTCCAGTCAGATATTGAAAGTGTAGCTCCCAATAATGTTCCATGGTTCCATCCCAGCCTTGGTTACCCCGTTTAAAGATGGGGTGTTTGACCGATCCGCCTATGCTGACCTGATTGAGCGCCAGATCGAACACGGATCAACCGCCCTCGTCCCCTGCGGCACAACTGGCGAATCAGCGACACTGTCCCATGCAGAACATGAACAAGTGGTTGAGACCTGCGTCGACGTCGCGGCCGGACGCGTCCCGGTCATTGCCGGGGCCGGGTCCAATTCCACACGTGAAGCGATCGAGCTGGTTGAGCATGCCAAGACCGTGGGGGCCGATGCTGCGCTGGTGATCTGCCCCTATTACAACAAGCCGGACCAGGCCGGCCTGGAAGCCCATTTCCGCGCGATTAACGATGCCGTCGCGCTGCCTATCCTGCTGTACAATGTTCCCGGACGAACCGCCTGTGACCTCCTCCCGGAAACCGTCAGCCGGCTCGCCTCCCTGCCCAACATCGTTGGGATTAAGGACGCCACGGGTGAACTCGGTCGGGTCTGCGAACAGGCGGTGGACACCGCCGGCGAGCAGTTCATCCAGATATCGGGCGATGATCCCAGCGCGCTCGCCCACCGCAGTCTGGGCGGGACAGCCTGCATCTCGGTCACGGCCAACGTTCTTCCCGGTGTCTGTGCCGCGATGCACGCGGCCGTGGACGCAGGCGATTACGCCACCGCCCGGCACATCGAGCAGAAATTGATCGCCCTGCACCGGGCCATGTTCCTGTCCCCGTCACCCGGGCCGGCGAAATACCTTCTGTCGAAGATGGGGCTCTGCACAGCGGAGGTGCGCCTGCCCATTCTGCCTCCGGACGAGACCGCCATGGCCCGGATTGATCAGGCCATGATTACGGCCACGCAAGCCTGACATGGCAGGCCGGTCCCAGATCCGCGGGCGAAGCGACGGCCTGGTCGCCGAGAATCGGAGATCCCGCTTTGACTATACCGTTGAGGACACGCTGGAAGCCGGCCTCGTTCTGGTGGGCAGCGAGGTCAAATCCCTGCGCAATGGCAAGGCGAATATCGCCGAGGCCTATGCCAGCATCGAAGAGGGCGAATTATGGCTGATCAATGCGGACATCCCAACATATGAGGGCGCCAACCGCTTCAATCATGAACCGCGCCGCAAGCGCAAGCTGCTGGTCTCCCGCCGTGAGAAAAACCGGCTCAGTCAGGCGGTGGAGCGGGCTGGCCGGACCATCGTGCCCCTGAAGCTCTACTTCAATGATCGCGGGATCGCCAAGCTGCTGATCGGGCTCGCCGTCGGCAAGAAAAAGCACGACAAACGCGAGACGCAGGCCAAGCGGGACTGGCAGCGCCAGAAGGCCCGCCTGCTCAAGGACAGCTAACCCTCAACGCGGGCGCAAAGACGTCCGGGTCCACATTTCCACCTGACAGAACCACACCGACGCGCCCGCCACGTGCCGCCTCGGGCAAGGCAAACAAGGCGGCCGCAAGCGCGACCGCGCCCCCCGGCTCCAGAACCAGCTTGAGGGCGCGAAAGGCTATCTGCATGGCAAACAGGACCTGCGCATCGCTCACCACCAGCCCCCCGGCCAGACGGGACTGGCTGACGCCCCAGGGAATGTCACCTGGCGCCGGGGTCAGAATGGCATCGCAGATCGAGCGGGTTCCGGGTGGGTTGTGCAGCTGGCGCCCGGCCGCGAGAGACCGGGCCCAGTCATCATGGCCGTCTGGCTCCGCGGTCCAGATCCGTGTCCCCGTCCCCTCGAATGCGAGGCTGATGCCGCTGATCAGCCCCCCGCCGCCCGTGCAGCAGATCAGATCATCCAGCACCTCCCCCCGGGCCTCGAGGTGGGCGCGGATCTCAAGCCCGCAGGTGCCCTGCCCGGCAACGATGTGAGGATCATCGAAACTTGGCACCAGAACCGCCTGTCGTTCCCTGGCCAGAGCCTCCGCCAGGGCCTCCCGGCTCTGTGTTTGCGGGTCATAGGGCACAAGCTCGGCCCGGTCGCGCAAGACGCCGGCTTTTTTAACCTCCGGAGCGGTGTCCGGCATAACGATGGTTGCCTTCAGGCCAAGTTTGCGTGCCGCGCGCGCAACCCCCTGCGCATGGTTGCCGGATGAAAACGCCACAACACCCCGGGCCCGTTCGGCAGCGTCGAGCTGCAGCAAACGGTTCATGGCGCCCCGGATCTTGAAACTCCCGGTCTCCTGCAGGCACTCTGCCTTGCACAGGAGACGCGCGCCGGCCATGTCGTCCAGCTGCGCCGAGGAGAAGAGCGGGGTGTGACGCACCTGCCCGCGCAGGCGGACCGCCGCTGCCTGAACGTCATCCTGCCCCGGCAGGCTCCGGACGAGACCGGTTTCAGCCATCTGCCGGCAGGCTAAAGCGGGCCGCATCCTGGGTACGAAACCAGTCGACAAACTGGCCGATCCCGTCGCGGAGACTGGTCTGGGGCTGATAAGCATAATCTGACTGCAGGCGGGAAATGTCCGCGCAGGTTTCGGTCACATCACCCGGTTGCATCGGTTCCATCCGTTTGTCTGCAGAACACCCCGTTGCACGTTCGATCTCGGAAATGAAGTCCAGCAGGGCAACAGGCTGGTTGTGCCCGATATTGTAAATCTTGTGTGGCCGGTCGAGACCGGAGAACTCTGCGTCGCCCTCGGCAATCGCGCGAACCCCGGCAATGGCATCGTCGATATAGGTGAAATCGCGGCGCATCTGCCCGCCATTGAACACCCGAATAGGCAGGCCCTTGAGGATCCGGTCGGTGAATGACCAATAGGCCATGTCCGGTCGTCCCCAGGGGCCATAGACAGTGAAAAAGCGCATGCCAATTTGCGGCAGGCCGTACAGGTGGGCATAGGTCTCGCTCATCAGCTCGTCAGCCCGCTTGGTGGCAGCATAAAGCGATACCGGTTTGTCCACGATGGCATCTTCCCGAAAGGGAACCGGGGTCGCATCGCCATACACCGAGGACGAGGATGCATAGGCCAGCAAGGGCCGCCGCGCCGCGTGGCGACAGAATTCCAGAACCGCGAGATGCCCGGTCAAATTTGCATCCGCATAGGCAAACGGGGCCTCAAGAGAGTAGCGGACCCCGGCCTGAGCGGCGAGATGAACAACCCGGTCCACCTCGTCGCGCCGCGGCAGGGCCAGCACCGCGTCCGGACGGGACAGGTCGACCTGCTCAAAGCTGAAGCCGGGCTGGGCCCGCAATGTGTCGAGCCGGGCCCGCTTGAGCGCTACGGGATAATAGGTGTTGAGATTGTCGAGACCAACCACCTCATGCCCCCCCTTCAAAAGGGTATGGGCCAGGCGCGATCCGATAAAGCCGGCGACACCAGTGATCAAAAACAGCATGCGCTCTCCTCAAGGCTTCCCATAAGCGCAGCGCGCGAAAATGGAAAGATGAAGATCAGAGCCCGGGGGACCTTAGCCCAGAGCCGCTGCGATCATCGCCCGGGCCTCTGAGCCGATTTCCTCATGATCGAGGGCGTGAGCCAGCACAGCCTCAAAATAACCGGCCTTGGACCCGCAATCATAGGGGCGTCCCTCAAACTCATAGGCATGGAAGGGCTGAACCTGCATCAGCCGCGCCATGGCATCGGTCAGCTGGATCTCCCCGCCGGCGCCCGTGGCCTGATCGGCGAGCAGACGGAAAATCTCCGGTTGAAGAATATACCGCCCGGTAATGGCCAGATTGGAGGGCGCGCTGTCCCGGGGCGGCTTTTCGACCATACCTGTCATTTCGATCACGCGCCCGTCCCGTCCAGCCGGGGCAATTACGCCATAGGACGACACCCGCGCCTCTGGCACAGGATCGACCGCCACCACATTGCCACCAACGCGGTCATAGGCCGTAACCATCTGGGCGAGACAGGAGGGCGCGGCCTTGACGATGACATCCGGCAACAACACCGCAAACGGCTCATCGCCCACAATATCCCGCGCGCACCAGATCGCGTGTCCAAGACCGAGCGGCGCCTGCTGGCGCACAAAACTGGCCGCGCCCGGAACCATGAGACGCTCCTGCAGCTCGGCAAGGACTCCGTCCTTCCCCTTGTTCTGAAGCGTTGTCTCCAGCTCATAGGCCCGGTCGAAATAATCCTCGATGGCACCCTTGTTTCGTCCGGTGACGAAGACGATGTGTTCAATGCCCGCTTCCAGCGCTTCGTCGACCACATATTGGATGGCCGGCCGGTCAACGACGGGCATCATTTCCTTCGGGATCGCCTTTGTGGCCGGCAAAACCCGCGTGCCCAGCCCCGCAACGGGCAGAACGGCCTTTCTGACGCGCATGGCGCACTCCTCTTTACCCCAGTGTTCCAAGCATATGGGTTACGCCCGGTGTATAGAGGGTCTGGCCGACGAGCCAAGCCTTGAGCATCACAAGCCCAAGAAACGGGGTGACAAAGCGGGACAGAACACGAACCGGCACAACAGACAATTGCTGATGGAGCTGAGCCTGCAGGGCCCGGGCCGGTGAGACGGCCCCGGTCTTGGAGACCTCGCCAGAGACAACTGCCCCCGGGACCGGACGGGCCCGGGCAGGCCGTTTCCCGGCCTTGTCGTCACGAGGTTTTCTGACCGCCGTCATGATACGTCACTCCTTTTCAGTCCCGTCATCCTGCCAGAGAAGACCTAACAGCCTCCTAAAAGGCCGCGGAAAAACAGGACTGGTCAAAGCGTGTTCAGGCTGTGCCCCCCATCGACAAAGAGGGTCGTGCCGGTCATGTAGCTGCCCGCCTCCGAAGCCAGCAGCAGAAGGGCCCCGGACAATTCATCATGTTCACCGAACCGCCGCAGGGGAATCCGCTGCAGCATTCTTTGCCCCTCTTCGGAGGCCAGGAAGGCATCATTGATCTCGGTTTCAAAATAGCCCGGCCCGATCGCATTCACGCGAACCCCATACCGGGCCATCTCCAGCGCCATCCCCCGGGTCATGTGCTCACAGGCCGCTTTCGATGCACAATAGGCCGACAGCGTATGGCTGACCCCGCGCCCGGCAATCGATGCGATGTTGATCATGGAACCCGTCTTGCCAGCCCTGGCCAGAGCCCCGGCAAAGGTCCGCGCCACCAGCCAGACACCTTTGACATTGGTGTCCATGACGAGGTCGAAATCGGCCTCGTCCATGCGGGTGAAAAAGCCCTCCCGAGACAGGCCGGAATTGTTCACGATGATGTCTGGCGGGGACGAATAGACGGCCATGACCTGATCGAACGCCGCCTGCACAGATCCGGCATTGGTCACATCCATCTCGACCGCCATGGCCTGCCCACCGGCCTCGTGAATGGAGGCCTCGAGGGCCTTCAGCCGATCCATCCGGCGGGCGGCCAGAATGACCGTGGCCTTGGGACCCAGATTACGGTAGGCATAATCCACCAAGGCACGTAACGCGTTTTTATCCATCACCTTATTGACGATGCTGAACGGGATTTCCGGTTTACGGTCGGTGACCATGAAGATGTGGTAGGTGAGGTCGTTG
>CAJXMY010000148.1 GCA_913056435.1 uncultured Hyphomonadaceae bacterium
CACTCGCCGCAGGTCGGCGTGACGCCAAACTACAGCCTCGGCTCCCTGATCGGCCTCGCCGATACGCTGGTCCTGCAGGAGGGCGGGACCTTCGTGCCACTCGCCGAGCGTCTCTATGCGCAGGCCTGGCAGATTGATGCCGGACAGGCTCGGGCCGGCTTTCTCGCGGGCCTAGCGGCCTGGCAGGACGGTCGGCCGGACGAAGCCGAGCAGAGATGGGAGGCGGTGATTGCCGCCCTGCCGCCGGATGACCCGCAGCGCGCCCAGGTGCTCGACTTGATGGATACGACCCGTCAGGCCGCTGATGGTGGTCAGGACGCGCAACCATGACGCAGTGGTCTGGACCTTCTGCCGACACTATATCGGGCCGGTCATGAGAGCTCGAACCAAACGCCTTTATGCCGTTGCGGGCGCCAGCCTGCTGGTGCTGTCCAGCCTTGCCCTGGCCTTCATAGCGCTTGGGCAGAGGGCGGACCTGTTCTACACGCCGCAGATGCTGGTTGAGCGGGGCCAGCCTGAGGCCGGTCGGCGCATTCGACTTGGCGGATTTGTACAGGCAGGGTCCGTTGACTATGGCGCAGGTGCCGAGATGTTTTTCACCGTGGAGGACGGCTCGGAAGCGACCGTGCGCGTGACCTATACCGGGATCACGCCCGACCTGTTCCGGGAAGGTCAGGGCGTCGTGGCGACGGGCCGGTTTGAGGCGGGGGCCGATCTGTTCAAGGCGGAACAGATTCTGGCCAAACATGATGAGAACTATCAGCCACGAGAGCTGAGAGACTTGTCTGCGGCGCCGGCCTCATGATCGAGGCGGGGCATTTTCTTGCCTGCCTGTCGCTGACGCTGAGCCTCGGGCTCGCCTATGCCGGGCTGAGGGGGGATCGCGGGCTGGCGGGCCGCCTGGCCTTCGGCCTGTTTGCGGCACTCGGCCTGTCTTTTCTGACCCTCATCAATGCTTTTCTGACTTCCGACTTCTCGGTCGAGCTTGTCGCAAAGAACAGCCACACCCTGAAACCCCTGCTGTATAAGTTTGCCGGAACCTGGGGGAACCATGAGGGGTCCATGGCCCTGTGGTGTCTGGTCATGGCGGGGTTCGCCGCGGCCGGGGCCCAGTGGATGCGATCCGGGCGACCGGACTTCGAGGCGCGCGCCCTTGGTGTTCAGGGACTGCTGACCAGCGGGGCTCTGGCCTATCTTCTTTTTGCCTCGTCCCCCTTTCTCCGGCTCGATCAGCCGCCGCTTCAGGGCGCCGATCTGAACCCGCTCCTGCAGGATCCGGCCCTCGCGGCGCATCCGCCCATGCTGTATCTGGGCTATGTCGGCTATTCCTTTGTCTTTGCGATGGCGGCCGCAGGCCTGATGGAGGGCCGGATCGACCGGGTCTGGGCCCGCAGCGTCCGTCCGTGGGCCATGGCCGCCTTTGTCCCCCTGACCCTCGGAATCGGGCTCGGCTCTTACTGGGCTTATTATGAACTCGGCTGGGGCGGCTGGTGGTTCTGGGACCCCGTCGAGAATGCGAGCCTCATGCCCTGGCTTGTCGGTGCAGCCTTCCTGCATTCGGTTGTGGTGACCGAGAAGCGCGACAGCCTCAGGGCCTGGACAGCCCTGCTGGCGGTGATGGCATTCTGTTTTTCGATCCTGGGAGCCTTTCTTGTCCGGTCCGGTCTTCTCACCAGTGTTCATGCTTTCGCGGTTGACCCGACGCGGGGCGCGCTGCTGCTGGCGGGGCTTTTGGCCTATGGCGGTGGCGCGCTCGGTCTGTTTGCTCTGAGAGCGCCGCACCTTCAGGGGGGGGCACCGCATTTGATGGTCAGCCGGGAGGGCGCGCTGATCGGGAACAATCTGGTCTTATCGGTTGCGACTTTGACCGTTCTTCTGGGCACCCTGTTTCCGCTGGTGGCAGAGGCTTTCGGTCAGGCCCTGTCGGTCGGGGAACCCTATTTCAATCTGACCTTCACGCCGATCATGGCCGTCGCGCTTATTGCTCTGCCGGTGGTTCAGGCCTGGAGCTGGGGCAAGGCTGACTGGACCTTGGTCTGGCGCTGGGCGCTCGGCTTTCTGGCGGTCGTCGGCGCATTCATGCTGGCCGGCGTGGCGCTCTGGGAAATCCCGCTTTTGTCAGGGGCGGGTTTTGCGCTGGGCGTCTGGTTGGTTTTCGGAGCGGCTCGTGAGATCTGGCGCCGGGCGGGGCGTGTGGATCGACTCTGGCGGTTTCCAGCCCGGGTCTGGGGCATGACGCTGGCGCATGCGGGGCTCGGCGTGTTCACCCTCGGTGCCGTTGGGGAAACGGCTTTGAGATTTCACACAACCCTTGCCCTGGCGGAGGGACAGAGCGTCGAGGTTGCTGGCTGGACGGTTCAACTGGATGATGTTGAAGCCATTGAGGGACCAAATTGGTATGCCGACCGGGCCTCTTTGACCGTCTCCCGGGCGGGTGAGACCGTCCTGCTGCAGCCACAGAAGCGGATTTATCCGGCCGCGCGCATGCCGACCACTGAGACCGCCATCCACAGTTTTGGCACCAGTGATCTTTACCTGGCGCTGGGGGACCGCCGGACGGGTGAGGGGGCAGCCCGGTGGACGTTTGAAATCTTTATCAATCCTATGATCAGTCTGGTCTATTGGGGTGTATGTCTCATCGGATTGGGTGGCGTTCTGAGTCTGTTGCCCAGGCGCGGGTCGGGTGCTGACGGGGGGCGCGCTGCAGGATGATAAAGGTCCTGATCCTATCCTGTGTGTGGCCTTTCCTGCAGGTGGCGGCCACCTTGGATGACCCGGCCGCTGAAGCCCGGGCGCAGGACCTGATGCGTGAGATCCGATGTGTGGCCTGTGAGAATGAGCCGATCAGCCAATCCGGGTCGGAGATTGCGGCCGACATGCGGGCGCGTGTTCGTGACATGGTGTCCCAAGGATACAGCGACGAGGAGATTCGCGACTGGTTCGTGGCCCGCTATGGCGCTTTTGTGCTGTTCAGACCACCGGTGGGAGGGCTATCGGGAGGCCTTTTATGGGGCTTGCCTTTCTTCCTTTTTCTGGCCGGCGCTGGTGCGCTGATCCTGCAGCGCCGCAACGGTTCTTTGATTGACGAGGTGGAGGCGGTCGCGGCCGATCATCCGGACGGTTCGGGGGAATGAAGGCAAGAGAATCTTGCCCCCGTCATGATTCCGCCACAGAGAGATAAAAGATCTTTAATGCCTCAGAGGGTGGTTCTTCTGACAATACGGCATCAGATAGGACTCAGACTACATCCAAAGGAATAGAAGCATATGAAATCCCTTAGATTTTCGGTGCCAACGATGATTGCAGGCCTCGTCGGAGCAGGGGCGATGGCGACCCTTGTCTGGGGGACGCCACGGATGGGGGCGGACACCCAGCCCATCCTGGTCGAGGCTCCGGCTGGTGCGCCGCTGAGCTTTGCGGACCTGATTGAGCAAGTCAGCCCGGCGGTTGTGAGTGTGAATGTGATTTCCGAGCAGGAACGCCCTGACCTGTCTGAAATGGAGCGCTTCTTCGAGCGGTTTCGTCAGGGGCCGGGCGCCGTCCCGCGCGACGAGGAGGATGAACCCGAGACCCAGGAGGCCCGGTCTTTGGGGTCGGGATTCTTTATTTCCGAAGAGGGCTACGTGGTGACGAACAATCACGTCATTGCGAATGCCACACAGATTCAGATTGTGTTGGAAGATGGTCGCGAACTCGAAGCCGAACTGGTCGGGACCGACGCGCAGACCGATCTGGCCGTTTTGAAGGTTTCGGAGCAGGGCACTTATCCTTTCGTTCAGTTTGGATCCAGCGCCGGGCTTCGGCGCGGGGACTGGGTCGTGGCTCTCGGAAACCCGTTTGGGTTAGGGGGAACCGCGACTGCCGGGATCTTGTCCGCGGATGGCCGCGACCTTGGGAACTCCAATCCATATACAGACTTTCTGCAGATCGACGCGGCCATCAATCGCGGGAATAGCGGAGGTCCAACCTTTGATCTCTATGGTCGCGTGGTCGGGGTCAACACGGCCATTTTTTCACCCACGGGCGGATCGGTGGGCATCGGCTTCGCCATTCCTTCCGATCTGGCGCAGGAGGTGACCTCGACCCTGATCGAAAAGGGACGCGTGTCACGCGGCTGGCTCGGGGTTACGATTCAGGATGTGACCCCGGATATGGCTGAGGCAAGGGGTCTTGAGCTGGCAGAGGGTGCCATTGTTGCGGATCTGGTGGCCAACAGCCCGGCCAAAAAGTCCGGCATTCGCCGGGGCGATATCATCATCGAGGTCAATGGAGAGAAAGTCACCGACGCCACCAGCACAACGCGGATTGTCGGGCGTCTCGCGGCGGGGTCTCAGAACCGGTTTGTGGTTCTTCGCGATGGTGACCGCAAGACGATTTCAGTCACCGTGGGGGAACGCCCTGAGGATGTGAACGCCTCCTTCCAGGGTGGGGACGATGTTCCTGAGGACGAAGGTGTGAGCGCAGAAGCGGCGCCGCTGGGCCTTTATTTGCGGCCCATGGATGATGACACCCGCAACGCGCTGAACCTCTCCGGAGATGAGCCAGGTCTGGTTGTTGATCGCGTGGCAACAGACAGCCCGCTGCGCGAGCTGGGCATTCAGCCTGGCATGGTCCTGCTCGATGCCAATAACGTCTATCTCTACGAAGTGGCTGATCTGGTGCGGGCCATCGAGGCCGCCCTCGATCAGGGGCGCGATAAACTGCTCCTGTCGGTCCATGTCGGGGCCGGCACCCGCTTCGTGACCGTCGATATTGGTGGTGAAGACTAGAAGAGGAGCTCAGGCGTGCGTATCCTTATCATAGAAGATGATCGCGAGCATGGAGACTTCATCTGCCGGGTTCTGGCGGAAGCCGGCCATGAGGTCGAAACAGCGGCGGACGGCGCCAGCGGTCTTTGTCGGGCTCGCGAAGCGAGTTTCGACGTTCTGGTTGTTGACCGGATGCTGCCCGAAAAATCGGGGCTCCAGCTCGTCTCGGAATTTCGGGATGGCGGCGGTACAACACCTGCCCTGTTTCTGTCTGCCTTGTCTGATGTCGACAACCGTGTGGAGGGGCTGAAAGCCGGGGCGGATGATTATCTGGCCAAGCCGTTTGCGCCCGAAGAACTCGTTGCCCGGGTGGAGGTCCTCGGACGTCGACAGGTGACCCCGGACGACGCTCCGGTCACGCGCCTGAAAGTAGGTGATCTGGAGATGGACCTGCTTTCCCGGACTGTGGTGCGCGGCGAGGCGCGCATTGATTTGCAGCCCCGGGAGTTCAAGCTTCTGGAATTCCTGATGCGTCATGCGGGCCAGACAGTGACCCGGACCATGCTGTTGGAAAAGGTTTGGAATTATCATTTTGATCCGCAGACCAATGTGATCGATGTCCACATTTCCCGCCTCAGGGGCAAAATAGATAAGGAATTTGATCGGCCGCTCTTGCAGACGGTACGGGGCGCAGGGTACTGCCTTCAGGCATGAAAGCCGGCCCGTTTGCCTTTATTCAGACGACGACCTTCCGACTCGCGCTGGTTTATACAGTCCTTTTCGCTCTTTTTTCTGCCGGCCTTTTGACCTTTTTGTTCCAGGCGACCGTAGGGGCCATGCGGACGGAGGCGACAACCCGGCTGGAGTCGGAGTTCAGGACCCTCGCCAATGCCTCGAACGCCGGAGGACCAGAGCGCCTTGAACAAAGTCTTCTCGAACGCGCCCTCGTGCGTGTCCGTGACTTCCCCTACCAGTTCGAGACGGCGGACG
>CAJXMY010000149.1 GCA_913056435.1 uncultured Hyphomonadaceae bacterium
TGGCGGCGGAACCCATTTGATTGAAGATGCCGCACCATGGGGCAAAGCTTCCGACAGCCTCGCCATAGGCATCAAAATCCTCTGGATCGAGCGACAGGATCCCCAATTTGTCAGGTTTCCGGGACAATGTTGGCGCCAGAATAAGATCATAGTTCTGTTCGGCGAGGAATGTTTCATAAGTGATGGCCGCGTTGATCGCCGCTTGATTGGCTTTCATCAGTTCTGCCATGGGGACGGTCTTGCCGAATTCGTACATACGCCAGGTGACCGGTTCCATATCCTCTGGCCTCAGGTCCCGTCCGATCGCCTTGCCGCGATCTTCCATAATCATTGCCATAGCGGCAGATATGGTCATGAGCAGCCCCTTGCTCAGTGCGGCCCCGTCAACATTTGGCGAAGCGTCTTCAACACGATGTCCAAGCGACTCCAGCAGGTTGATCGTCCTGTCTATTCCGGCTTGCGCGTCCGCATCGGGACGTGTCCCATTTGGCGCAACAGACCAGAATGCGATTTTCAGCTGACCGGGGTCCTTATCGAGAGCGGCGAGGAAACTGTCGGCTGGTGGCGGTGCCACATAACGGGAGCCCGGCTCCCGTCCGTGTGTCGCGTCAAGCAGGGCTGCGCTGTCACGCACTGACCGGGAGACCGCGTGAGTGACAGACTGGCCATTCCAGCCCTCTGTCGTTGCGGGTCCCATAGGGGTCCTGCCCCGCGAGGGTTTAATCCCAAACAAACCAGTACAGGCTGCCGGGATACGAATGGATCCGCCCCCGTCAGAGGCTTGGGCGATGGGCACGACCCCCGCGGCGACAGCGGCGGATGCGCCGCCTGAGGAGCCACCGGAGGTCCGCGAGACATCCCAGGGATTGGCGGTCTGACCAAAGAGCTGGCTCTCAGTGGTTGTTGTGAGTCCAAATTCCGGAGACGTTGTCGTTCCAAACAAGGTCATACCAGCGCGTTTGAAGCGTTCAGTGATCACGCTATCAAGAGGTGAAATATTGTCTTTCCAGGCTTTTGAGCCGTTTGTCAGCGGTGCCCCCTTAATCTGTACCGCCAGATCCTTGGTTGGGTAGGGCACGCCCTTGAACGGCCCATCAGACAGGCCTTGTGAAATTTGATCGGCCGCGATGTCTGGAAACAAGTGCGCAAAACAATTGAGTTCCGCCTGCGCCAGTTTCGCCCGTTTGAGCGCGGCCTCTAGCAGTTCAGAGGGGGTTACTTCCCGCTTGTGAACCAGTTCCGCCAGGCCCAGCGCATCATAGTCACCATAATTTTCCATGTCCCTCTCCCGGTCTTCTTTCGGCTTAAGATGACGTGGGTCTGTCGGAGAGTCTACTCAAGGTCAGGTTTTCGCCGGTCTGTTCCATCTGCAGTTAAACGGGCTTCTCCGTGTGCCGAAGAAACCGGCGAGATCGCGCTTAGGGCGTGGGGACGGCTTCTGCGCTCGGATCTTGGAGCGTCTCGAGCATGGTGACCGCGCAATCGGCGATCACGCTGCCGGGCGGAAAAATGGCCGCAGCCCCGGCCGCTCTCAGCGCGTCAAAGTCCTGAGGTGGCACAACCCCTCCGACAACGATCTGGGTTGATGCGGCTCCTTCGTTGCCGAGCGCTCGTCTCAACTCTGGAACCAGCGTCAGATGACCGGCTGCCAAAGAAGAGGCTGCAACAATGTCCACCTTCGCTTTTCGGGCGTCCAGCGCCGCTTCCTCCGGTGTCTGGAACAGAGGACCGATTTCGACTTCCCAGCCCAGATCCATAAGGGCCGAGGCTACCACTTTCTGGCCGCGATCGTGGCCGTCCTGGCCCATCTTCGCGATATAAATTCGAGGTTTTCGACCTGTTTTTGCGACAAAGGCGTCAGCGAGCCGTTGGGCCTCGCGGGCTCGTCCTGTTTGCTCGACGCCCTTCCCATAAACTCCGGTAATCGAACGAATTATTGCTTTATGTCGACCTTGGCTCCGTTCTATGGCTTCCGAGATTTCGCCCACAGTGGCCTTTTGTCTGGCGGCGTCAACGGCCAGCGCCAGAAGATTTCCGTTCCCTGTTGCGGCCGCGTCGGCGATTCGATCAAGCTGCATGGCCACCTGATCTGATTTTCGCTCGGCCTTCAGACGGGCGAGCTTATCAAGCTGCATCCGGCGGACAGTGGCATTGTCGACTTTTAAAACCGGGACATCCTCTTCGGTGTCGAGCAGAAACTTATTCACACCAACGACGGTCTGTTGGCCGCTGTCAATGCGAGCCTGTGTCCGAGCCGCCGCTTCTTCAATCCGAAGCTTGGGAAGGCCTTCCTCGATGGCTTTCGCCATTCCGCCTTTGGCCTCGACCTCGTCAATATGCGTGAGCGCCCGGGCCGCCAGATCATGTGTCAGGCGCTCAACATAGTAAGAGCCGCCCCATGGATCGATTGTCTGGGTCCCGCCCGCCTCCTGTTGCAGGAACAATTGTGTGTTTCGGGAAATTCGTGCCGAAAAGTCGGTCGGAAGAGCAAGGGCCTCGTCAAAGCTGTTGGTATGGAGGCTCTGGGTCTGCCCGCCGATCGCCGCAATAGCCTCAAGAGAGGTCCGTATCACATTGTTGTAGACGTCCTGAGCGGTCAGTGACCAGCCGGATGTTTGGCTGTGGGTCCGAAGCGAGATAGACTTTGGGTTCTTTGGTGAAAATTCTCGCTGGACCAATTTGGCCCAAAGCAAGCGTGCAGCTCTCATTTTCGCAACTTCCATGAACGTATTCATGCCAATGGCCCAGAAGAAGGAGAGGCGAGGCGCGAACGCATCAACATTGAGGCCTGCGGCAACCCCTGCGCGGATGTACTCGATCCCATCGGCGAGGGTGTAAGCCAGTTCGAGGTCGGCCGTCGCGCCTGCCTCCTGCATATGGTAACCGGAAATCGAAATCGAATTGAATTTCGGCATATTTTCAGAGGTGTAAGCGAAGATATCGGAAATGATCCGCATGGAGGGTTTTGGTGGGTATATGTAAGTATTGCGAACCATGAACTCCTTCAGGATGTCATTCTGAATTGTTCCAGCCAGTTTCTCCGGAGGCACGCCCTGCTCCTCGGCTGCGACAATATAAAGAGCCATGATCGGCAGGACGGCCCCATTCATGGTCATTGAAACGGACATTTGATCTAAGGGAATGCCCGAAAAGAGAGTGCGCATGTCATAAATGGAGTCGATGGCGACGCCGGCCATCCCAACGTCGCCGGAGACCCTCACATGGTCGCTGTCATATCCACGATGTGTTGCTAGATCGAAAGCAACCGAGAGCCCTTTTTGGCCTGCGGCCAAATTCCTACGGTAGAAGGCATTGGAGTCCTCAGCCGTTGAGAATCCTGCATATTGCCGAATGGTCCAAGGTCTTTGGGTATACATCGTTGGATAAGGGCCTCGCCCAAACGGCGCGATCCCCGGATAATCATCAAGGTGATCGAGATGTTTGACATCTTCGGCGACATAAGTGGGGGATAGGCTTATCCCTTCCGGGGTGTCCAGCGTTCGGGCGCTGGTGTCTACTTTTGACCCTGAGAGCGTGCCGAGGTCGATTTTCGTGAAGTCCGGAAACGTTGACATCTTAGCAGTTCCTTCCAGGAAGTGAGGCGGAAACGGGCTTTGGGATTGGGAACTGAAGCCTTGGATCGTTCATCAGAGACACTCTGCGTCGGTTAAAGCCAGTTCAAGTTCCTCAAGAAGATCGCATCCTTGGAAAATCTGACGATCTACGGAGTCGGATGTAAACCGACCCGCAATCCAGATACGTCTGGCACCGGCGTTTTTCAGCATTGTTGCCAAAGCCTCGGCTTCGTCCTCATAACGGGGGTCTGCACCGCAAATCACCGCGATCCGGCAGGGCGCTTCGCGGAATCCGGACACCAGTGATGCACGGTCACCCGCTTGGGCCTCGATGGCAATGATGCCGCCGGCTGCAAAAGCGTTTCGTGCAAAATCCAGTCTCGCAGTATGTTCGGAAAGGGGGCCGAGAGTTGCAATGAATATGGAGGGCTTATGCCCCTGTTTCCTGGTCGCCCTGTCGGCCCTCTGGCGCAATGCCTCATAAGGTTCGGAGAGGCGCTGTGCCTTAAGGGGCACTGCCTGTGGCATTATGTTCTGTGAAATGCGGAAAGAGGGTAGAAGTGTTGTCAGGGCCTCGACGGATATGTCCAACCCCGGCTTGAGAGGTGGCAGTTCGGCTGCTGGAGCGTTGAAGGTCTCGAGAGATGGAAATTCACTCACGCCGGTCAGCGGGGTCTTCCGAGTGGCGACCTTCTTCTCCAGCTCTCCCCGAGCGAGAACAATACGACTTTGGAAAGCACCGGAAACGAGGCTTTCAATAATTCCGCCTTCTGCTTCAATCTTCTGAAAGGCGGCCCATGCGGCATGAGCGAGGTCTTCCGACAGGCGCTCCGTAAACCAAGCCCCGCCGCTCGGGTCGGCAACACGCCCCAGACCGCTTTCTTCCATGGCGATTATCTGGGTGTTTCGCGCCACCCGGCGGCCGAGTTCCTCGGGAGGCGCAAAGGTTGAATTAAAAGCTTCTATCCCGATCATGTCCGCGCCACCGACCGCCCCGGCGAAACATGCCGCGGTACCCCGAAGCATGTTCACCCAGGGGTCGCGCACTGTCTTCGTACGCGCCGAGGTGCGTACCTGCATGCGCATGGCCTGGGCTTCGGCGTCGCCACGATCCTCATCTCGAGTGGCAACCTCCCGGGCGCCGCGATCATGGCCATGCTCCTCAGCGTCGGCCAGGTGCAGGGGATCTGTGACCCGACCAACACCGCCAACGTCTGGATCGCCAACCACCAGGGCGTGGACGTCAACGCGATCCTCTTCCGGACCCTGCCCTTCGTCTGGGGCTCGGTCGTCCTCGGCCTCGGCGCTGCGGCGTTCCTGTTCCTGTGAGCGACCCGGCCCTCCGCAAGCTGAAGATCGGCATCGACGTGGGTGGCACCTTCACCCACGCCGTCGCCGTCGACGTGGCGCGCACCGAGCTCGTCGGCAAGGCCGTCGTCCCCACGACGCACGACCACGAGGACGGGGTCGCGGCCGGCGTGGTCCAGTCGATGCACCGGCTCCTCGAGGAGACGGGCATCGCGCCGGAGGAGGTCGTGCTCATCGCCCACTCGACCACCCAGGCCACCAACGCCCTGCTGGAGGGCGACGTGGCCAAGGTGGGCGTCCTCGCGCTGGGATCCGGACCCCAGGGCCTGCGAGCGCGGCGCGAGGCGCGGCTCGGGAGCGTGCCGCTGGGCCCCGGGGCCACCCTCGAGACGGCCTTCCGCTTCGTCGACACCGCCCAGGGGCTGGACGAGAACGCCGTGCGCGTGGCGCTGCAGGAGCTGGTCGACGAGGGCGCCCGCGCGCTGGTCGCCGCCGAGCCCTTCAGCGTGGACCGGCCCGAGAACGAGGAGGCCGTGGTCCGCATCGCGGGCGAGCTGGGCGTGCCCGCGACCGCCACCTCGGCGCTGACCCAGCTCTACGGCCTGCGCATGCGGACGCTCACGGCCGCGATCAACGCGAGCATGCTCCCGATCATGATCGAGACGGCGGACCGCACCGCGCGCGCCGTTGCCGCCAGCGGCATCGAGGCGCCGCTGATGGTCATGCGCTCCGACGGCGGGATCATGGACATCGAGGCCATGCGGAAGCGGCCGGTGCTCACGATGCTCTCCGGCCCGGCTGCGGGGGTCGCGGCCGCGCTGATGTACGAGCGCATCGCCAAT
>CAJXMY010000150.1 GCA_913056435.1 uncultured Hyphomonadaceae bacterium
GACCGACACCACCCCACGAACCACGCTTCTGAAAGCGCACGGTCGGAAGGTCCGCGACCATATCAAGAAGTTAGGATCAAAAAAGTATCAGGCTGGCTTCTCGTCGCGGGTCGATTTTGTGGCTCTCTTCATTCCCGGCGAGAACTTTTATGTGGCGGCTCTGGAACACGAACCCGACCTTTTCGACTATGCCGCTTCCCTGCAGGTTATTGTTGTAACGCCGTCGACGCTCCTCGCTCTCGCAAAAGCGGTTGCCTATGGCTGGCGTCAGGAACAGGCGACGGAAAATGCTCGTCAGGCCGCAGAGCTGGGACGCGATTTATACAGCCGACTGACCACGCTTGGCGGACATGTGGAGCGAATGGGCAAGGCCCTGAACAGCGCTGTTGATGCCTACAACAAGCTCGGTGGGAGCTTATCATCCCGCGTCTTGCCCACCGCCCGGAAATTCGAAGAGTTACAGATCGCGCCACCTGATCGGACGATGCCGGAACTGGAGAGTATCGAGAAACGCGCGATGCTTCCGGACAGGTCGGGTGAGCTTGATTTTTCCGTCCCCGAGACGGAGGACGAGGATGCAATGTGACCTGCGCCGGACATTGACGGTGATCAGTTGCGTTCTTAATTAAGCTCAATGGCTATTCGAGAAATCATAACCGTTCCGGATCCGCGGCTGAAAAAGGTGTCGACTCCTGTCGAAGGCGGGGTCACGGATGAGATTCGCGAACTTATGGATGACATGCTTGAAACCATGTATGCGGCACCGGGAATAGGTCTTGCGGCGATCCAGATCGGCGTTCCATTGCGAGTGATTGTGATGGATCTGGCGCGTGATGGTGACCCGCCAGAGCCACGTTATTTCGTGAACCCGGAAATTTGCGAAATCGTTGAAGAGACGGCGCCATATGAGGAAGGATGCCTGTCGATCCCGGAGGTCTTCGATGAAGTAGACCGTCCCGTGCGATGCCGTCTGAAGTATCTCGATTATCAGGGTAATTCGGTGGAGGAATGGGCAGAGGGACTCTACGCGGTGTGTATCCAGCATGAGATGGACCATCTTCAGGGGACCCTTTTTATTGACCACCTGTCCCGTCTGAAGCGGCAAAGAGCTGTCGAAAAAGTGAAAAAAGCTAACAAGATTAGAGCGCGGGACGCCGCCTGAGCCGTATTGTCGGGTACGCAGGATATGAGCGGATCTCTTAAACTGGCTTTCATGGGGAGCCCCGATTTCGCCGTGCCGGTCCTGGCTGCGTTGGTTTCCGCAGGCCATGATGTCGTGTGTGTTTATGCGCAGCCGCCGAGGCGGGCTGGTCGCGGCAAAAAGCTTCGTGCCACGCCTGTTCAGGCTTGGGCGGAAGCCCATGGATTGCCGGTTCGAACGCCAGCGGGCCTGAGAAGCGCAGTTGACCAGAAGGCGTTCGTTGACCTCGGGCTCGATGCGGCTGTGGTGGTGGCTTATGGCCTGATCCTGCCCGGCGCCATTCTGGAGGCGCCCCGGCTTGGATGTCTGAACATGCATGCTTCTTTGCTGCCGCGCTGGAGAGGGGCGGCACCAATTCACCGGGCCATCATGGCTGGTGACAAGGAGACGGGCGTCCAGGCAATGATCATGGAAAAGGGGCTCGACACCGGTCCTGTTCTGGCGACAGAAAAAGTTTCCATTGCACCAGATGAAACAACCGGCTCCCTGCACGACAAGCTCGCCAGTCTGGCCGGCCCACTGGCGGTCAGGTCCCTGCAGGACTGGGCTGGAGGAACCGCGGTCCCTGTTGCCCAGGCCGACGACGGGATGACCTACGCGGACAAGATTACCGCGCAGGATCAAAGGATCGACTGGTCGTGGTCCGCCCGCCGGGTCGACCATCACATCAGAGGGCTGTCTCCCGCCCCCGGGGCGTGGTTTCATCATAAGGGGTCTGAGCAGGATCCCGGGCTGAGAATAAAAGCGCTCAACAGCGAACTGGTCGAGTTTGATGAGACCGCCTTGGCCGCGAGGGGACCGGGTGCAGAAGATCAAAACCTTTCGATCTGCCCGGGCATGGTGGTGGATGATCACCTAACTATTTCCTGCGGAGATGGCCGTTTGGTGCGCATCACCGAGCTGCAGCGCCCCGGCGCGCGTCCCATGCCGGCCGGTTCTGCCCTGCGCGGCTTATCTTTGCCCAGAGGGACAATACTCGAATGAGCAGCATTGGCGCGTCCATCGGTCTTCTTGGCCCCATGTCTTGGTGGGGTCACCTCAGTGAGCAGGGACCCCGGTAATGCAAAGGATTAAACTGACACTTGAATATGACGGTCGGCCTTTCGTTGGGTGGCAACGGCAGGCGGATCAGCCGAGTGTGCAGGAAACCCTTGAGATCGCCGCTGCGGCCCTTGATGGAGCGCCCGTGCGGGTTCAGGGGGCCGGGCGAACCGATGCTGGGGTTCACGCGACGGGTCAGGTTGCGCATCTGGACCTGTGCCGCCCGCGGCCCATTCGAAAAATTGCCGATGCTTTGAACTTTCACCTGCGGCCTCAACCCGTATGTGTTCTGAAAGCGGAGCAAGTGGATGATACTTTCAATGCGAGATTCAGCGCGACCGGACGGTCCTATCGATATCTGATCATCAATCGCCGGGCGGACCTGACGGTACAGAAGGGTCTGGCATGGCGTGTGCCGATGGCGCTTGATGCTGAGCTGATGCATGTTGCGGCCCAGCAGCTGATTGGCCAGCATGACTTCACGACCTTTCGAGATACCGAATGTCAGGCAGAAAGCCCTGTCCGGACGCTTGAGTCCATTCAGATTCATCGGGCTGTCGACCAAATCGAAGTTTCGGTGGCGGCCCCAAGTTTTTTGCATCGCCAGGTCCGCTCAATTGTCGGGAGTTTGGTGGAGGTTGGTCGAGGAGCAAGGTCACAGGACTGGATGGGCGATATTTTGCGGGCCTGCGACCGGACGCAGTGCGGACCCGTTGCCCCCGCTTCTGGTCTGTATCTGGAGCGTGTGCTTTACTGATAGCGGCCCTGAAACCGTGCTTGTCTGCAGGCCATGCTTGGAATTGAACTCTTACCGTTAGACTTGGAGAATTTCAGTCTCCTCTAACCCTTTTTTTAAGGTCGGTATGCTTACCTGAGTTGCAGATGGCAGATCTATCTGTCCAGCGAGGAGGTCAGCGGGCAGGATGAGATCAATCCCGTTAAGTGCCAAACGCAGACTTCACGTCGCCGACGAGCGTGGTGCGACGGCCGTCGAGTTTGCCATAATTGCTGCGCCTTTTCTGTTCCTTCTGTTTGGATTCATGGAACTCTGCCTATTGTTTTTCATAAACGTTGTCCTGGAACACGGCACGACTGAGGCCGCGCGTTTGATTCGGACAGGTCAGGCACAGCAGGCCTCCTTTGACGAGGTCAACTTCAAGCAATCAGTGTGTGACGAGCTTTTCAATTTGTTTGATTGTACGGATAATCTTCACATTGACGTTCGGAAGGTTGACCAGTTTGCGGGCACAGACCCGATCCTCGCACAGGATGCGGACGGTAATTTTGCAACCGCTCACTTCGATTTCTCACCAGGGGACTCGCGGGACATCGTGATCGTCAGGGTTTTTTACGAATGGTCATTGATCACACCCTTTATATCTCAACCCCTAGCAAATCTGCCTGAAAACAAACGCCTGCTGGTGGCATCGGAGGCATTTCGGAATGAGCCATTCTGAGGCCACAACTATGAAGCCCAGACCCGTTTCACAGAACAACAGGACTGTCGGCCAAAGCGGCGTTGCATCCATTGAGTTTGCATTGCTGTCGTCCTTTCTCGTCATTCTTTACATGGGCTTTGTCGAAGTTTCTTTCTTCATGGAAAGCGGGCGTCGGATAACCCGGGCCGCCTCGACGGTGAGTGACCTCTCTGGACGATACGAGCAGCTTGATGATCAGGTTCTGGACGAAATTCATCATGCAGCGCGCCTTGTGATTTTGCCCGAAGAGGCGTCCAGCGCGCGTATTCGTCTGACCAGCTTCAGCATACAAAACGACGAACCCACAGTAGACTGGAGTGTGGCCTGCAATTGGCTGCCGCGGCAGACCGATACGGTCGTAGAAGACGTTCCGGCGGCGATCTGGCCGGAATTTGGATCAGCCTTGGTGACGGAAATGGAAATCGACGTTGAGGCGTTTTTTGGTTTCCTGGTAAGTGTTGAGAGGACGCTCACGACGCGTGCATATGGCCGGCCAAGGGAGGCCAGCCACGTCGTTTTACTCGCGACTGATTACGTCTGCCCGTATGAAACGTCTCTGGGATCGCCTCTAAATTAGAGCCCGCAGCGGAGGTTGGGAGGCCATAGGACAGCCCTGCCGTCGCCACATTTGTCAGTACTTGATCCGCAGATTGGTCAAAGAAGAGGCGATATTTGCGTAGGCCTCGCTAAGGGCTGCTGCGTCATCGGGCTGGAAGGCAAAGCTTGGGGTTGTCGCGCAGTATTCGAGCACGGCCTTGCCTTCTTCTGGCGCCTGAAAGGCCACGGTGTAAACGAGCACGTCACCATTCGCCTTGATCGCATCACACATGGCCCGGGCTTGCTGATCGGAGTCGCCCTGCGATGAAAACTGCTCGGAATTGAATTTCCCGTCCGTCATTAGGACGACCGCTTTCAGGCTGCCGCTCTTGTGATAGTCATTTGGGGAAGACATCGTCGGGACAATTGTTTTCCATGGCTCGGCCACCATATACCAGGACCACGCAATGCCCTGCTGGCCGGCTGTCGCACCCGCAGCGTCGAGATTATTAATGTAGTTGACCAGTTTGTAGCGGCTGTTGGTCAGGGGCAGGGGTGTACTCTGATTGCAGCTCAGGCCCTGCGTGTACCATCTGTTCCGGCTGTCATTGTAATATGCATATCCAGCTGCCATGAACCCCTGTGGATTGGCCGGCGAGGTGGAGGCATTGTAAACTGGGCTGCTGGCATTCGGAATATTGTCCAGAGGCTGATAGAGTGCGGGCTCCCCCGGGACAGAATAGTCAGGGGCAAAATCCGAGAACTTTCGATCACCGTACCGTTCCCAGACGCATGTTGAATTTACGGTTTTAGAGACGGTTCGCGTTTTCTGGACCCAGGATCCATTGTCGCAATCATCGTAATCGTCATAATCGTAATCATCATCATCGTCGTCATCATCATCGTCGTCATCATCGTCGTCATCGTCATCACAATAGTCACCGGCAGATTCATAGGCCCAATATGTGTCAGTTGCGAGATATGTTCGAGTGGCATTTAGTCCTGTGACCTCATCGAACAGGTCTCCTGCATTGACGCTGTCATCGTAAGAGACCATGGCGATTCTGACCTGATCCTCAGAGGTCGCGGTTCCTTCGGGTAGGAGGATGTCTACAGCGTCGATCGCTGCCGTCTTGAGTGCCTCGAGGCGCCCGGAATAGTTCATGGAGCCCGAAATATCGAACATGAAAGCGATGTCCAGTTCGCCAGTCCCCCAGACGGACGCTGTTTTGACCCGAAAATTTACTTCGTTGATGCCAACGAGGGGCATAATCGACGTGGCGTGTGAACAGTCGAGATCAATAGTGATTTCAGTGCCGGAGTCATCGAAGCCGATGTCCGCCGGGTGGCATGAGAGAAATTTATTCTCCGGTGCTATCTGCGCCTGGATGACAGAGTTGATAATCGCTCGAGTGCTGTCCTGGTCATCATTGATTTGAAAGGACCTCGCCCCGCGCAGGACC
>CAJXMY010000151.1 GCA_913056435.1 uncultured Hyphomonadaceae bacterium
ATGTGGTGGACCTCATCCGGTCCGTCGGCCAGCCGCAGGGTCCGCTGTCCGGTATACATGCGCGCCAGCGGGGTCCACTGGGACACACCGGCCGCACCATGGATCTGGATCGCCTCATCGATGATCTTGCACACTCGCTCGGGCACCATGGCCTTGACCATGGAGATCCAGACGCGGGCCTCGCGATTGCCGAGCACGTCCATCGCCTTCGCCGCCTTAAGCACCATCATGCGCATGGCTTCAATCTCGATCCGGGCCCGGGAAATCTTCTCCAGATTGCCGCCGAGGCGGACCAGGTCACGCCCGAAGGCCTGACGGCCCATGCCGCG
The DNA here is from genome assembly GCA_913056435.1 of uncultured Hyphomonadaceae bacterium. Taxonomy (GTDB): domain Bacteria; phylum Pseudomonadota; class Alphaproteobacteria; order Caulobacterales; family Hyphomonadaceae; genus Henriciella. The sequence goes on from CAJXMY010000151.1 coordinate 330, forward strand.
AATGACCATCAGCTCAAGCGCCCGTTCGGCCGCACCAATGGAGCGCATGCAATGGTGAATCCGGCCCGGTCCGAGACGCAGCTGGGAGATCTCAAAGCCACGGCCCTCGCCCAGAAGGATATTTTCCTTCGGCACCCGGACATTGTCGAACACGATGTGCATGTGTCCATGCGGGGCATCATAGTCCCCGAAAACCTGCATGCCGTCGAGGATCTTCACGCCGGGCGTGTCGATGGGAACCAGAATCTGCGACTGCTGCTTGTGCGGTTCGGCCTCAGGATTGGTCTTGACCATGGTGATCATGATCTTGCAGCGGGGGTCACCGGCACCGGAGATGTAGAACTTCTCGCCATTGATGACCCATTCGTCACCCTCGAGAACAGCCCGGGTGGAGACATTCTTTGCATCCGAGCTGGGCAGTGCCGGCTCGGTCATCGCAAAGGCCGACCGGATCTTGCCCTCGAGCAGAGGCTTGAGCCAGGTTTCCTTCTGCTCCGGCGTCCCAACCCGCTCCAGAACTTCCATATTGCCGGTATCGGGGGCCGAACAGTTCATGGATTCCGATGCCAGCGGGTTCTTCCCCAGCTCGGCGGCGATATAGGCATAATCGAGATTGGACAGACCTTCGCCCGTCTCCGCATCGGGCAGGAAGAAATTCCACAGGCCCTGCTTCTTGGCCTCGTCCTTGGCTTCCTCCAGAACGTCCAGCTGTCCGGGCGCGTAAGACCAGATATCGGTCTTGTTCTTGCCCAGCTCGAAAAACTTCTCCGACATCGGCTCGACCGTTTCAGCGATGAACTTGCGGACATGCTCGTAGAGCGGCCGGGCATCCTCCGACATGTTCAGATCATTCAGGGCGTCATTGGGATCCAGTCCCATCATCGTGTCGGCCATATGTGTTTTCCTCGTTTTGATGACATCGTTCTATCGTTATCGTCCCACCTTAGGCGAGCTTTTTCTTATCCCCAACCCTGAAGCCGTGCGGCCTTCTCGCGCACGCGCTCCGGCCCCCCCAGAAGCTGCCGGTTGGCGCCAATCCGTTTGAACCAGTAATGCAGACCAACCAGGTCGGTGAACCCCATGCCGCCGTGAATTTCGGTCGCCGTCCGGGCAACGAAGGTCCCCGTTTCTGACAGGTGCGACTTGGCAAGGCAGGCCAGCAGAGGAGCATCCTCCAGGCCGGCCTGGCGGGCATAGGCCGCGTGCCAGACCAGGGCCCGGGCCGGCTCAATTTCAGCCGCCATCTCCGCACACAGATGCTTGACCGCCTGAAAGGACCCGATCACCCGGTTGAACTGCTTGCGGTCGCACGCATAGGCCACCGCCTTGTCCAGCATGGCCTGCGCGGCGCCCAACGTATCGGCCGCCAGCAGGACATGGCCCGCCTCAACCACGAGATCGACCACCGCTACCGGCTCAGCACACCCGTCCAGTCGCTGCGACGGGGTCGCCGAATAGGTCAGCGTGGCATGCGTGCGGGTGCGGTCAATCGTGGCCAGCGGGCCATGGTCGAGGCCAGACGCCGTGCGCTCGACCAGGTGCAACGCTCCCGACCGGTCAACCACCAGAATATGGGTCGCACCCGGCAGGCCCTGAACAAACAGGCTCCGGCCGTTAAGGCCGTCATCCCCCTCCGTCACCCCGGCATCGGCCCGCACACCCATCGCCTCTGCCAGAGCGACGGCAAACCGAACCTCTCCCGCCGCCATGGCCGGCAAAAGCGCCGACTGCTGGGCATCAGACCCGGCGAGGCTCAGGGCCAGCGCGCCGAGGGCATTGGCGATAAAGTCGACAGGGGTCACAGCAGCTCCGAGGGCTTCCGCCACCAGAGCGGCATCCAGCAGACCCAGACCCAGCCCGCCATGGGCCTCCGGGATCAGAATCTGGTCAATGCCCAGATCCGCCAGCCCCGCCCGCAGGCCGGTCGCGGCAGCGGCATCACCCTCTGCGATCCGGCGAACCGTCTCCAGCGGGGCCTGATCGGCCAGAAAGCCCGAAATGGCGTCCTGGAACAGGACCTGGTCTTCAGACAGCGCAAAATCCATGACGTCCTCCTCAGACCGCCGCAGGCCGGGGTTCGCGGGGCAGGCCCAGCCCCCGCTCCGCGATAATGTTTTTCTGAATCTGCGCGGTGCCCCCACCAATAATCAGGCCCAGATCATACATGTATCGGGACTGCCACTGCCCAAAATCCTCCAGATAGGCGCTGTCGTCATCATACAGAAGACCAACCTCGCCCATGGCATCAATCGCCAGGCGGGCCAGCTCATGATTGAGTTCGCACCCCTGCAGCTTGATGATCAGTCCGGCCATGCCGGCAGACTCCCCCCGCAACTGGCAGGTCATGACCCGTAGACCATTGGCCTGCATCGCATAGACCCGCGCCTGCAGCGCCACGAGCCGATCCCGATAGACGGGGTGATCCATCAGGCACCGGCCGTCCAGCATCTGGGTCTTCATCAGCTCGGCGATCGCGATAAGCCGGGCCTTGGTGGCATTGGGATCCCCCAGCATGCCGCGTTCATGGGTCAGGGTCGCATTGGCCACCTGCCAGCCCTGACCGGGCTGCCCCACGATCTGGCTGCGCGGGACGCGAACGTCTGTAAAGAAGACCTCGTTGAAATTCGCCCGCATGGTCATGTCGACCAGGGGCCGCACTTCAATCCCCGGCGTGTCCATCGAGAAGAGAAGGTAGGAGATCCCATGATGTTTCCGCGCCTCCGGCTCGGTTCGGACAAGGCAAAACATCATGTCGGCCTGGCGAGCGGTGGAGGTCCAGATCTTCTGACCATTGATCACATAATCGTCGCCATCCACCTCGGCCCGGGTGGTCAGACTGGCCAGATCAGATCCCGCTGCGGGCTCGGAATAACCCTGGCACCAGATCATCTCCCCGTGCAGGGTCGGGCGAATATAGGCCTGTTTCTGGGCTTCAGTGCCCAGTTCCAGAAGGGTCGGGACCAGCATGGAGACACCCTGGTTCGCGATGCCTCGCGGCAGGCCAGCGCGGGCGAATTCCTCCGCAATGATCCGCGATTTCAGAATATCCGGCGCCGCCCCGTACCCGCCATAGGCCTCGGGGATGGTCCGCGCCGCCAGTCCCTGCGCGATCAGCAGCTTCTGCCAGGCCAGGCGCCGCGGATGCTTCAGCCCGTGATCGTCCGGGGTGGGTGCCGCGTTCCGATTCGCCTCAAGGAAGGCGGCCGTTTCGGCCCGAAAGGTTTCATATTCCGGACTAAATTCGAGGTTCATGCGTCCCGCCTCCCGAACAGGTTATGGGACAGGCTTAACAGGTTGTCGCTAAGGCAGCGTAGAGCCATTTTGAGAAAAATTCGGCTCAGTCAGGGTCGGCCACACCCTCGACCAGCCAGACCTGGTCGGGAAGCGCGTTGGGCAGGGTCAGCCCCATTTGGGCCAGTAAGGCGCCGGAGAGAGGTTCGCCTGCGAGGGCGGGAAGCCCGGTCTGGTCATGGCGATTGGCGGCCCGGGGCACATCGGCCGCCGAGAGCCCATTCAACCGGTAGCGACGTCCCGGCGGAAGCATGGGCAACCGCAAGGGCGGAGCCGTCGAGGAGGCCGGCATGGACAGCTGGGCGACACTCAGCAGGAAACGATGACCCTCTGGCGCCAGAAACAGTTCGCCGACACGCCCCGGAGTGGTCTCAGGCAGGCGGAAATAGCGTGACTGGGCGATCAGGCTACGCCAGCTCTTGAACCGGGCAATCTGCTCTTTAAGACAAGTCCGGTCCCCGGCATTCAGATCCCGCGGATCGAGTTCGAGTCCCATCGACCGTGTGGCGGCGACGCCGGCCCGAAATGCCATGGACAAGGTTCGCCCGGAGGTGTGACAGGGGGCGGGCCCGACATGTGCGCCGAGGATCTCAGGCGGGAAGAACAGGCACGCTTCCCTCTGGATCCAAACCCGTTCATGCGCATCGTTGGAATCCGACAGCCAGGCCCGTCCGGTCCGTCTGAGGATCCCCAGATCGAGGCGACCTCCCCCCGAAGCACAGGTTTCGATCATCACACCGGGATGCGCCACCCGAAGCTGATCCATCAGCTGGTAGACCCCTTCCACCTGCAAGCGTCCGACCGCCTGTCCGTCCCGTGTCCCCGCCAGATTGGCCGTCCGGTTCATGTCCCACTTCAGATAGGCAATATCATACGCGCCAAGCAGGGCGTCGAGCGCCCCGAACAGGAACGCGCGCACCTCCGCACGGCTCAGGTCCAGCATGTATTGCGCCCGACCCGTGATTTGCTCGAGGCCCGGCACATCGAGGCGCCAGTCGGGGTGAGCCCGGGCCAGATCCGACTCCGCACTCACCATTTCGGGCTCGACCCAGAGCCCGAACCGCATCCCCTGAGCCCGGACATGGTCAATCAGAGGGTCCAGCCCGTCCGGATAAGTCTGGCGATCGACCCGCCAGTCTCCCAGCGCGCGCTGATCGTCGGTGCGTCCCTGAAACCAGCCATCATCAAGGACAAACAGCTCGGCCCCCAGATCGGCGGCGGCGCTGGCAATCTCGCAGAGCGTTTCCCGGTCATGGTCGAAATAGACCGCTTCCCAGCAATTATAGTGAACCGGACGCGGCTCGAAGGCCGGAAGATCCGGCAGGATGACGGTCCGGACATGGCGGTGAAAGGCCTGCGCCAGTCCACTCAGACCGTCGGGCGAGAACGCCGCCACGAGATCGGGCGTCTGCAAGCTTTCACCCGGTGCCAGAAGCGCCTCCCCTGGCGCCAGCTGAACCCCCAGCTGTACCTGCCGGCGTCCGTCAGGCAGCTCTTCGGCGACCAGACGATGATCGCCCGACCAGGCCAGCTGGACACCCCAGACGGAGCCTGACATGTCATCACTCCCGGCCCCGGGCAGGACCAGTCCGGGAAACTGCTCATGCGACGTGCGCCCGAGCCGGTTCTCGCGGACATGGGCCCCTTTCAGCCACGGGACCGTCTGCGGCTGAAACTCCTGGCACCAGCGACCGTGATACCCAATCATCTGCGTCGCCCCTGTATCCGCCGGCAGCACCGGGCAGGACAGCCAGTTGACGTGAAAAGCCGCGGCCCCGAGATTGGTCAGACACGCCGAAGCGGTGAGAACGCCGGTTTCAGCGTTCAGGCTCAACCAGGCTTCGTAGCGCAGAGCCGCCACATCACACTGGGCCTGAATATGGACACGGTGGGTCTGCCCGGACCCAAGCAGGGGCTCCGTCAGCCTGAACTGCGTGACCCAGCCGGCCCCGTCGGGGCGGTGTCCGATCAGGCCCGGCTGCCCCGGAAATCCGCGACCGCCCTCGGGCAACAGGCTCAGCGGGGCCTGCTCATCCAGCTGGCCATGGCCCTGGGCGAGCTGGGC
>CAJXMY010000152.1 GCA_913056435.1 uncultured Hyphomonadaceae bacterium
AGCTTGAGCGCGGCGAGGAAGAGGGCACCGTGCGTGTCGTCGCCCAGCCTGGCGCCCTGCCTGCCGGCACCACAGTGGAGATCACGCACGTGCCCTCCGGCACCGTGTCAACGACCACCACCAGTGCCGCCGGAACGTTCTCGACACGGGGTCTGCGCGTGGGCGGGCCTTACAGTGTGGCCGTCAGCGGCGGGGATTTTGCACCCGTTGAGGTCAACGACATCTATGTCAGTCTGGATCAGACCTACGAGGTGTCACTCAGCGTTGTGGACACCCAGACCCTGGACACGGTTGTCGTCACCGGTGACCGCAGCATGGCTGGCTTTGCCAATGCCGGTCTCAGCACCAGCCTCGGTGTTGAGGCACTCGGTGAGGTTGCCTCGATTGATCGCGACATTACCGACGCGGCTGAACTCAGCCCGTTTGCCAGTGTGAACCTTCAGTCTGGCGGCGCCAAGGAGCTGTCCATCGCCGGCGCCAACAACCGGTTCAACTCGCTCACCATCGACGGTGTACCACTGAATGACCGCTTTGGTCTGAACGCCAATGGCTACCCCACCCAGAGGTCGCCAATTTCCTATGACGCGATTGAATCCCTGTCCATTCAGACAGCGCCCTTTGACGTTGAATTCAACGGTTTCACCGGCGGGACGATCAACGCGGTGACCAAGTCGGGAACCAACGAGTTCCATGGCTCCGCAGCGTATTACTGGACCGATGATTCCCTGATTGGGGATAAAATTGGCGATCGCGAAATCGATCTGACCTTTGAAGAAAAGACCACTGTGTTCACGCTCGGCGGCCCGATCATCAAGGACAAGCTGTTCTTCTTCGCGGCTTACGACAAGTATGAGGAAACTGCACCGCTCCAGACCGGACCAGCGGGATCAAATGCTCTGAACATCCGCAGCGACATTACGCTGGATGATGTGGCTCAGGTCGGACAGATCGTCTCGAATGTCTGGGGCTTCGATATCGGTGGGTTCGATAAGGCACCAGCTCAGGATGAGAAGATCCTCGCCAGCATCGACTGGAACATCAATGATGATCACCGGGCGAAGTTCACCTACATCCGGACCGAAGGCAACACCATTCGGGAGCAGAACGGGAACAACTTCCTCGCCTCCGACAACATCCTCGGCGCATCCTCGGCCTGGTATGATCGGTCTGAAACGGTTGAGAGCTACATTGCCCATGTTTTCTCAGACTGGTCGCCGAATTTCTCGACCCAGTTCAAGATTTCGAACACCACTCAGGCGACCGGTCAGGACTCTCTGAATGGCGCAGACTTCCCGTCTTTTGCTGTCTTCCTCCGCGAGGTTGATGGCGACGAGAACTATCTGGTGGTCGGTCCAGACCGGTTCCGGCACGGCAACGAGCTGGACCAGGAGTTCTTCCAGATCAAGGCGGCTGCCGAATATGTGATGGGTGATCACACCCTGAAATTCGGCTTCGAGCGGGAAGAAGTCGATGTGAACAACCTGTTCGCCCAGAACTCCGAAGGGTCCTATGTGTTCGACAGCGTCACCGATCTGCAGAATGCAACCGCATCGGGCCTGCTGTACAACAACGCCATCACCAATAACGAGAACGATCTTCGGGCCATTTGGGGCTACAATTTCAACTCGCTCTATGTTCAGGACACCTGGGACGTTCGGGCAGACCTCGTGGTTGATCTGGGCCTGCGTTACGATGTTTACGGGTCAGAGGGTTCGATCCGTCTGAACCAGAACTTCCTTGACCGTTATGGCTACCCCAACACCAATGACATTGATGGTCTGGACGTCATCCTGCCACGGGCATCCTTTACCTGGACACCCAGTGACGCGTTTACCGTCCGGGGCGGCGTTGGCCGGTTCTCTGGTGGGTCTCCGGCGGTCTGGATTTCGAACAGCTATTCGAATGATGGTGTGATCAGCGACAGCGCGAATGCGTTCGGAACAATCAATGTTCCGACCACACCGGATCCGGCAACGGGTCAGTACATTCCTCAGGACGTTCTGGACGCGCTGGCAAGCGAGACGCCCGATGGTTCTGTGAATGCGCTGAACGATGGGTTTGAGATCCCAACGACCTGGAAGGTTAGCCTTGGGGCGGCTTATGAGACAGAGGATGGCTGGTTGCTGTCGGCGGACCTGCTGTACAACAAGCTGGAGAATGCCTCTTACTGGTATGATCAGCGTTGCCAGAACCCGGTTGCGTTCGGTCCGGACGGTCGCGGCGTGTATGATTGCGGCGGCGCACCAGAAGCCATTGTGATCGGCTCAGTGAGCAAGGGCGGTGGCTGGCTTGCGGCGCTGTCCGCGTCGAAGGAGTGGGAGACCGCTTATGGCGATATCGACCTCTTCACCAGCTACACATATTCTGACGTCGAGGATATTGGCTACGGTACCTCGTCAACAGCCACGTCGAACTATTCTGACTCGGCCCGCTACGACATGCAGCGCCCGACCTCCGGTATTTCGAACTTCAACGTTGAGCACCAGTTCAAGCTGCGTCTGGACTGGGAAGAGGAGTTCTTTGAGGGCTATGCCACCAAAGCGTCTCTCTTCGGGACCCGCCGCTCGGGTCAGCCTTACAGCTACACCTTTGATGAGAACAACAATTGTGTGTTCGATCTGGGTGGTGGACGCTGTGCACGGGAAAGCCGTATGGACGACGCCGGACATTTGCTCTACGTCCCGTCGGGCCCGAACGATCCGCTCTTCGCACCGACTTCTTTCGGGGGTGATGCTGCGGCTCAGCAGGCCTTCTTTGACTACATCAACAGCTCAGAGCTCGCTCAGTATGCTGGCGGTGTAGCAGAACGGAATGGCGACAATTCCCGCTGGTCGACCATTGTGGACCTGCGTCTCCAGCAGGAGCTTCCCGGCCTGCGCGAGGGTCATAAGTCCTTCCTCTTCATGGATATTGAGAACATCGGTAACCTCCTCAATGAAGACTGGGGCCGGATCTCACGGACACGCTATGAGTATGAACGTCGTGTCGTTCGGGCTCAGATTGTTGACGGACAGTTCGAGTATAGCAACCTGCGTAATCCCGACAGCATTGCGAACATTGAGGACCTGCAGCAGTCTCTGTGGCAGATCCAGTTTGGTGTGAAATACCAGTTCTAGAGCCTGGATTTTCAGCTTGGAAATGAGGGGCGGCGCGTCAGCGCCGCCCTTTTTCTTTGTCCATCTTTGTGGCATGGGCCGCGAATGGCCGCCTCGTCTGTCTTCATTCCCCCTGAGTGGGCCCCGCAGCGGGCGCTTTGGTGCGGCTGGCCCCATCTCCGTGAGGAGTGGGGGAGCGCCTTCGAACCCGCGCGACGCGAGATCGCGGAGCTGATCCGGGTGGCCAGTCGATTCCAGCCCGTGCGGGTGGCCTGCGGGTCGCAGGAAGCCGAGGCTGCGGCGCGTGCCGCGGTCGGGCCAGGAGCGGCCTCGGTGCGGTTTGTCCGTGTGCCGACCGGCGATATTTGGCTTCGCGATACTGGCCCCATCATGGCTGAGCAGGGCACCCAGCTGGTTGCGCTCGATTTCCGCTTCAATGGCTGGGGCGGCAAATATATCATGCCGGGGGATGCGGAGACCGCCAGCGCGATCGCGGCGAAAGAAGGGATTAGTGTCCGGCAGCATGCATTTGTCCTCGAAGGCGGTGCGATCGACATGGATGGCGCCGGTCGGCTGATCACCACCCGGCAGTGCCTGCTCAATGCCAATCGCAATCCCGGCTGCGATGAAAGCATGGTCGAGGAGGTGCTGAGGACCCAGCTGGGAGTGGACGAGGTGGTTTGGCTTGATCAGGGTCTGGATCATGACCATACGGATGGACATATCGACAATCTGGCCCGGTTTGTTGGGCCGGGACATGTGCTCTGTCAGACGCCCTCTGGTCGGGAGGATGTGCAGTCAGCCCGTCTCGAGGCCGCTGAAGCCCAGCTCCGGGCGGCGGGACTGATGGTGTCCACCCTGCCCTCTCCGGGTCGTATCCTGAACGCTGACGGCGAGGATTTGCCAGCCAGCCATATGAACTTCACCGTGATCAATGGGGCGGTTCTTTTGCCGGTCTATGAGGCAGAATTTGCGCCGCAGGCCATCGCCAGACTGCAGGCGCTGTTCCCGCGCCACGAGGTGATTGCCGTGGGGGCGCAGGCCATCCTAAGCGGTGGCGGAAGCGTGCATTGCATGACGCGTGAAATTCCCCACATTGACCATATGGTATCAGGACGTATCGCATGACCGGACTCGTCACCGTCGCTGCGCTTCAGTTGGCTTTTGTTGATGACGAGGCGGCCAATATCCGCCGCGTGGCGGAGCAAATCCGTATGGCAGCCGACCGCGGAGCCGATATTGTGCTGCCGCCCGAACTGTTCTGTGGCCCATATTTTTGCAAGGTGCAGGAGGAGGCCGAATTTGCCCGTGCCGCGCCTTGGCATGACCACCCGGCTGTCACAGGCCTGTCTGCGGTCGCAGCTGAGCTCGGTGTGGTGATCCCGGTGTCGATCTTTGAGAAGGATGGGCCGCATTACTACAATTCTGTGGTCATGCTGGATGCCGATGGCACCCCCCTTGGGGTGTACCGCAAAAGTCATATTCCCGACGGACCGGGCTATCAGGAGAAGTTCTATTTCAGGCCAGGGGATACAGGCTTTCGGGTCTGGGACACGCAAAAGGGTCGTCTCGGCGTCGGGATTTGCTGGGACCAGTGGTTTCCGGAGGCCGCGCGGAGCATGGCCCTTCAGGGCGCCGAGTTGCTTCTTTATCCCACGGCCATCGGTGCGGAACCGCAGGACCCGGCTCTGGATACATCGGCGCGGTGGCGCCGGGTTATGCAGGGGCATGCGGTCGCCAATGTTATTCCTGTGGTCGCCGCAAACCGGATTGGCGATGAAGGCGGCCAGACTTTTTACGGAACCAGTTTCATCGCCGACCAAGCCGGGGAAATCGTTGATGCTCTGGATCGGGTGACGGAGGGTCATCTTTTGTCGACGTTCGATTTCAAAGCGATCGAAAAGGAGCGCGCCGCCTGGGGATTTTTCCGGGATCGTCGCCCGGATCTTTACGTGACATGATCGACCTTTTGTCGGCTCACCCCGCGACCGTGTTTTTGATCGCGGCCAATGTCATTTTGAGTTTCCTGGCTTTGGCAAACCCGACATTCATGGACAACAACATCTTTCATGTGGAGCCGATTGTGGAACACCGCGAGTTTCACCGTCTTCTCACAAGCGGGTTCCTGCATGGGGGTGGCCTCCACCTCCTCATCAATATGTACGTCCTTTGGAGCTTTGGGGCTTGGCTCGAGGGTGTACTCGGACCGCTCCGGTACCTTTTTGTCTATGTTGCATCGCTGATCGGTGGCAGTCTCTGGGCCCTGATGGAAAACCGGACCAAGCTTCAATACCGTGCGCTTGGCGCCTCTGGTGCCGTATCCGGCCTTGTGCTGAGCGTCTGCCTTCTGGTGCCTTTTGCCTGGCTCGGTGTTTTTTTCATACCTATGCCAGCTGTCGTTTTTGGTGTCCTCTTTATTGTCCTGAGTGCCGTTCTGGCCCAGCGCGATCACAAAATCATCGGACATGAGGCCCATCTTGGTGGGGCGTTGACCGGTATTGTCGCGACGATCCTTGTCGCTCCAGGCGCGTTGTCGAGATTTTCTGAACAGATCGCCGCGGTTCTGGGGGGTGTTGA
>CAJXMY010000153.1 GCA_913056435.1 uncultured Hyphomonadaceae bacterium
TTGAGGAGTATTCGAACCCAAAAGTGACAGAAAGGGCAATGCCCGTCATAAAACAATATGGGGGACATCAGTTGGCTATTTCCAATTGATCTATACTTACCTGAGTGGTAAAAAATCCATAGTTGACAATGGCTTTTTGCTTTTCTATGGCATCAATACTCCCCACAGATTTCCCATCCACCATCCTTACTTTATCTCCCACTTTGAGGTGAACTACAGGTTTGGGTTTGGGAGGGGGGGCTGATGATTTCTTTTTCTTTGGCATGTCTCTCTCCTTAGAATCCTGCGGCCTTGGCCTGAGCGGCGGCGGCGCGTGGCTGCTGGGCCTCGGTGCCCTGGTCTCCGGCATCGGTTTCGGGTCAGCCCCCATCATGCTGCGCTCAATGCTGGCCGATGTGATTGAACGGGAACGCCAGCTGACCGGTGAAAGCCGGGCGGGCCTTTATTATTCCCTGAATTCCGCCTCCTATAAAATCGGGGCCAGCTTTGGCATCGGCATTCCCTATGTCCTGCTGGAGGCGCTGGTCGGCTACCAGCCCGGAGGCACCAACGGTCCGGCCGAAACCGCCGGGCTGATCTGGGTCTTTGTCGGTGTCCCCGCCATCGCCTATGGCCTGCCGGTTCTAGTGCTGAGGCGTTATCCCCTGACGCGGAAAGCCTATGGCGACCTGCAGCCGCCGGACACGCCCTGACCCGCGTCCACCTCAGACCGACGGGTCGGCGCCCGGCCGGCCCTCTCCCGGACGACCAAAATCCAGATCATACTGGCGGCCATCCGGCCGGCGCGGCGGACAGAACAGGTCGGTGCGCAGAGGTGGACGCGGACCATCCAGACCAAACCGTCGCAGGGCTCTGGCAAATCGCACCGCGATCAGCCGCGCCCGGGGCCCCTCCCCGCGCCCCCGCCGGAACCAGTCCGAATCATAGTCTTTCCCGCCGCGCATCTCGCGCAGCAGGCTGATGACGCGCGCGGCCCGGTCCGGATAATGCTGCAGCAACCATTCGTGCATCACGTCTTTCAACTCGTGCGGCAGCCGCAAGAGGACATAGCCCGCCCAGCGCGCCCCATGATCGGCACTCGCCTGAAGCAGTCCTTCAATTTCAGCCTCGTTCAGGGCCGGCACAATCGGCGCCATCATCACCATGACAGGACCCCCCGCCTCGCTCAGCGCCTGCACCGTCTCAAGCCGGCGATGCGGCGCCGCCGCCCGGGGCTCCATGCGCCGGGCCAGCGGCCGCTCGAGAGTCGTGATCGACACCCCCACCTGACAGAGACCCTGCTCAGCCATGGGGGCGATCAGATCAAGATCACGCAGGATGAGCGCCGACTTGGTCAGCAGGGACACAGGGTGGCGATACTCGACCAGCACCTCCAGCAAGGCGCGGGTCAGTTCAAGCTGGCGCTCGACCGGCTGATAGGCGTCAGTATTGACCCCCAGGGCAATCGGACGGGGACGATAAGCGGGTCGCGACAGCGCCTGTCTCAACACCTCCGGGCCATTCGGTTTGAAGAACAGGCGGCTCTCAAAATCGAGCCCGGCGGACAGGCCATGATAGGCATGGGTGGGTCGCGCGAAACAATAGACGCAGCCATGCTCACAGCCGCGATAGGGATTGATCGAGCGGTCAAACTGCACATCCGGTGACCGGTTATAGGTGATAATTGTTCGCGCCGTGTCCCGGGTCAGCGTGGTCCTCAGAGGCGCTGGCGATGTTTCGGATATTCCCCACCCGTCGTCAACAGCATGGCGGGTCACAGGCTCATAGCGCCCGGTGGCGTTCGCGGTCGCCCCGCGCCCTTTAGGCCCCTGCGGCCGAGTGTGTCTGCGTCCCCCGCTCATGCTCTACAGGCACCATATGTTATGGAACAAAGCAAGAACATTTACACAGGAAAATGGATCCAGCCCGGCTGGGTCCAGAGCCCTCCGTCCGGGGGTTTGAAATCCGGGGCCCTGATGCCCATCTCAAGACCATGCTGTCGGTAAGCGGAACCCTGACCCTGATCCTGTCGCTCGCTGCCTGTCTACTGACCGGGACGAGCGGCGCCGTGTTCAGACCGGGAGGCTGGTACGAGGCGCTGACTCGTCCGTCATGGACGCCGCCAAACTGGATGTTTCCTGTGGTCTGGGCCCTGCTGTATACGGCCATGGGGGTGGCCGCCTGGACCGTCTGGCAGGTGGGCGGTGTCAGCGCCGGGCCGGTTCTTTTGCTGTATCTGGCGCATCTGGGCGTCAACGCCGCCTGGTCGTGGCTGTTCTTCGGGCGCCGTCGCCTCGATCTCGCTCTGATCGACGCGGTCCTGCTATGGCTCATGGTGGCCGCGATCATGGTCGGCTTTGCCCGGTTCAGCCTGTTGGCCGCCGCGCTGATCCTGCCCTACCTGGCCTGGGTCAGTGTCGCGACCGCCCTCAATCTGCGCCTGCTGCAACTGAATGGGCGCCGCGGGGGCGCAGATCTCTGACCGCCTCTGCGCCGCTGGGCTCAGGGCGCCAGAGCCAGAGCGAGCGCTTTCCGGAAAACGCTCGGCAGAGCCGCCCGGGCCGCCGCAAGGGGGGTTGTCATCCCGGTCTGGTCGGACTGCGCGCACCAGACCTGCAGATCAAGCGAGAAATGCGTGAAGACATGACGGACCTCTCCGAGCGCCTGCCAGTCTGCGGAAACCGGCGGCGCATGCGGGGGCCGCGGACCCTCTACCCAGTCGCTGCCCGGCAGGCCGAGCATACCGCCCAATAAGCCGCGATCGGGCCGCTGTTCGGTCAGAACCGTCCCATCGGGACCAAGCAGAATGTAAACATGGCCCTGTCTGTGGGGTTTGGGCGCCTTTCGCGGCTTGATCGGATACCGGGCGGGATCACCTTCGGTGCGGGCGACGCAGAATGCCGACACCGGGCAGGCGGCGCAGGCCGGTCGTCTCGGCGTGCAGATGGTGGCCCCAAGATCCATAAGGGCCTCGGCAAATTCGGCGGAGTGTCCCTCGGGGACGAGCGCCTCGACCCGGCGGCGAATGCGCTGCTTTTCATCTGCCCAGGGGCCCTGTGTGGCCAGAAGCCGGGCGAAAACCCGTTCGACATTGCCGTCCACCGCCGCTGCGCGCCGGCCAAAAGCGAGCGCCGCCACGGCCCCGGCCGTGTAGGGCCCGATGCCCGGCAGGGCCCGCAGCCCGTCCTCAGTGTCAGGCCAGCCCCCCAGGGCCGCCACCTGGCGCGCGCATTTCAACAGGTTTCGCGCCCTTGCATAATAGCCCAGTCCCGCCCAGGCCGCCATGACGTCTTCATCCCGGGCCGCCGCAAGGTCCGACACGGCGGGCCAGCGGGCCGTGAAGGCCTGATAATAGCGCGCAGCATGCGGCACCGTGGTCTGCTGCAGCATGATCTCTGCCAGCCAGACCCGGTAAGGTTCGGGACGCTGGCCGGCCCGGCGCGCCGCCGGCCCGACCCGCCAGGGCAGATCCCGGGCATGCTGATCATACCAGGAAAGCAGCTGATCTGGGAGCTCTGAGAGAGAGATCGACGTCTTCATGCTGCCGGTCTCGGGCGCGAGGCACGGAAGGTCAAGACCAGGCCCGGGCAGAACTGGTCGGGCGGGGGCCAGCCTGTTAGGTTCACCGGCGATGAACCCGATGCTGACCCGCTCCGAAGCCATTGACTGGACCCTCGCCACCGTCGCCGATCGCATTGGCGATCCGGCCCCGCTGATCTATCAGCGGCTCTTTGCCGAACGTCCGGATTTTGAAGACCTTTTTGTCATGGACACCGATGGCGGGGTCCGTGGTTCCATGCTTGCCACCAGTTTTGACTGCCTCCTTGGAGCTGCCGGCAACTCTGATCTCCCGCGCCTTCAGCTCGAAGCCGCACGCATGATCCATGACGGTTACGGCCTGCGGGACGATGACATTGATCTCATGTTCCGCGTCATCAGGGATGTCTGCCGGGACACGCTTGGCGCGGCCTGGACCTCTGAGATAGACCGGCACTGGCAGGACCTTCTGACCCTGCTGGCCCGGTTGGGTCGAACGCCCAGCTGACGCTGCCCCTTTTCTAAATGCGCGCAGCAGCGCAAACTGGCGACATGGTCAACTATTCAGATCTTGATCCGATCGAGGAAGCGCGCGCCCGGGTCCGACTGCGCTACGCCAGAGCCCGTCCCGTTCGCCCGGGGCCGCCCAGTTTTGGCGTGCTGGCCAATCGCCTGAGCCGAAAGGCCCTGCCCAAGCGCGCGCCCAGCCTCGCCCGCCTGCAGGTCAACTGGGAGCAGATCGTCGGTGCCCAGCTGGCCCGGCTCTGCTTTCCGGACAAGATTGGCGCCGCGCGCGGCGGCCGCCGGCTCACATTGCGTGTTGTGCCGGCCGCGGCCGGCCTGGTGCAGCATCAGAGCGAAATGATCCGTCAGCGTGTCTCGGTGGCGGCCGGCGGCGACATCACCGAAATCCGACTGGTCCAGCGCGCCCTCACAGGATCCACCCTCAAGACCGGCCCCCGCCGCCTTGGGCCCGCCCTGAGTCCCGATGCCCGCTCAGCCCTTTTGCAGGATTGCGCCGGGATAGAGAATGACAGGCTGCGCGACGCCTTGCTTCGTCTGGGCGAGGCTGTACACCGCGATGACACCGATACGCCGGACCAGGGGCGTTAACACTTTGGCAACTTTCCCCGAACACATTTGATTAACAGAAGGTTACGAACATGCTTGAACAAACCCGTCGACTGGCGCTTGGCGCCCTGGCCTCGCTCGCACTTGTTGCCTGTGGTGGCGCCGGTTCCGGACCTGCGGCCGGCGATGGACAGGTCACCTCCGGTCAGGATGGGGCCAGTCAGGACATGGTGATGGGTTCGCCGGAGGCTCCCGTAACGCTGATTGAATATGCCTCCTGGACCTGTGGCGCCTGCCTGCAGTTCCATAATGACGTTATGCCCATGCTGAAGTCGGAATATCTGGACACTGGCAAGGTCCGGCTGGTGTTCCGGGAATTCCCCACCGCCCCTCACAATGTGTCCGTTGCCGGCTTTGCCATCGCCCGCTGTGCCGGACCAGATGCCTATTTCGATGTGATCGAAGAGCTGTTCGAACGTCAGAGCGCGGTGCTCTCACTTGTCCGCAGTGGTGGGCAGGTCAAACAGGCTCTGGTTCAGATTTCCATGAACCAGGGTGTAGGCAATGAAGCCGCCCTTGATGCCTGCCTTCAGGATGAGAGCATACGTCGAGCGATCAGCACGGCCATTGGCCGGGGCGATGCCATGGGCGTGAACGCAACCCCGACACTGTTCCTCGACGGTGAAAAGCTCGAGGGCTTTAAGTGGCGGTCTGCCGACGGAATGCGGGAAGTCCTCGATGAAGCTCTTGGTGAGACGGTGGAATCGAGCGACACCGGAGCGAACGACGGCTAGGGCAAAGGGACCGGCATGCACATCAAAGAACTGCGTATTGCCGGTTTTAAATCCTTTGTCGATCCGGAAGCGATCCCCATCGAACGGGGCCTGACCGGTATTGTCGGCCCCAATGGCTGCGGAAAGTCCAACCTTCTGGAAGCCCTGCGATGGGCGATGGGGGCCACTTCGGCGCGCGCCATGCGCGGCGGCGAAATGGATGATCTGATTTTCAACGGGGCCGCTGGACGGCCAGCCCGGGAACTTGCTGAAGTCACCCTGGTTCTGGACAATCAGGCCCGCAC
>CAJXMY010000154.1 GCA_913056435.1 uncultured Hyphomonadaceae bacterium
TGGGCCTGTTCGGGCACTGGCGCGGGGGGCGGGTCAAGTGGCCCTGCGCGACCGTGTTTGCCCTGTGCGGGCTGATCGGGGCGCTTCTTGGGTCAAGTCTCGCCAAACTGATCGCCGGCGACCTGCTGATGTTAGGATTTTCCTTGGCCATGGCCGTGATCGCCTTGTCCATGATGCGCCACTCGGCCGGGTCTGGAGATCCCGATGTGGCGCTGACCCCCGGACTGGTCATGCGTCTGGCGCCCACCGGCGTCGTGGTCGGTCTGGCGGCGGGCTTTTTCGGGATCGGAGGCGGCTTTCTGATCGTGCCGGGCCTGATGATGGCCACGGGCATGACCATGTCCAACGCCACGGCAAGTTCTCTTGTGTCGGTGGCCCTGTTCGGGGGGGCGACCTCGGCCAATTATGCGGTGTCCGGCTATGTCGATCCCACCCTTCTGGGGCTGCTCCTGCTGGGCGGGCTGGCCGGGGGGCTGGCCGGGATCGTCATTTCAAGGGGTCTGGTGCCCCACCAGCTCCTGGCACGCCGCCTCTTCGCCCTCATGATCCTGGCCGTGGCGGTGTTCGTCGCCTGGCAGGCCGGCTCAGCTCTTCTCCTCGAGGCGCGCTAGGGCGAGGGTGTGCAGGTCGCGCAGGATCGGACGGATGGTGTCGAAGAGATCCTGAGGTAGCAGACCCGGCCCCACCCGGCATCCGGCCTCGCCGTGGATCCAGACCGCGGCACAGGCCGCATCAAACGGCGCCATGCCCTGCGCCACCAGGCCCGTGACAAGTCCGGCCAGAACGTCCCCGGTGCCGGCCTTGGCCAGCCAGGGGCTCGCATGACGGTTGATGACCCGGTGTCCATCCGGGCTGGCGAGGCATGTCTCAGGCCCTTTCAGGACGATGATCCAGCCCGTCTGTTCTGCGGCGGCCACCGCCCGGGCCATCGGTGGTCCGGCCAGATCGGGAAAGACGCGGGTGAATTCCCCTTCATGCGGTGTGATCACGATCGGGCCGGTCCTGGCCGGGGCTACGGGTCTGGATGCGATGGCTTCGGCGTCCAGGATCTGCGGAATATGCGGGGGCAGGGTACGCAGCTGGGCTCTCTGGGCGGGCCCGCAGCCCCCTGGTCCGGCGAGGACGACTCCCGGGCGGCGGAGGGTATCGAACGGACCTGCCCCCACCATGATGTCGGCGGGCAGGGTCTCACGGTAAAGGTCGGCCCGGGTGTCGCTGAGGACGGTCACCAGACCGGACCCGATGCGGGAACAGGCTTCTGCGGCCAGCCGGGTTGCCCCGGTAAAGTGCTCCGCACCGAGAATGATGCTGTGGCCCCGATGGTATTTATGGCCCTCTGACTGGGGCCAGACCAGCTTATCGACCCAGAGGTCCGGATGATTGAGGAGGGGGATATCAGGCATCAGCGGCTCGGCAGGAAAGGTGGGGGCAGGGCCTGAGGCTGGCATGTTCGGGCGGTGCTGAAAAGATCTTTTCAGCGTCCCGGTGGAGCGCTGGTCCAAAACTGATTAAGGTCCATCTGAGGGGGGCGTTCGATCGAGGAGGCCTTTGCGATGGGGCATGAAGCCCAGGACGTGCTGATCAAGGATTTTCTTGTCTTTCTGGTCGCGGCCGGGCTCGTCGTGCCCGTTCTGCGCCTGGTCCGCCTGCCCTCCGTGGCCGGGTTCATTCTGGCGGGTCTCGCACTGGGCCCGTATGGGCTTGGCAGCCTCGCCGACAGCTGGCCACCCCTTGGTCTGATGACACTGTCGGATCCCGACGCGGCCACGCCCTTTGCGGAACTCGGTGTCCTGTTCCTCTTGTTCCTGCTGGGCCTCGAGCTGTCGGTCGAGAAGCTCTGGGCTTTGCGCCGCGTTGTTTTCGGTGCGGGCCTGTTCCAGGTGGTGTGCAGCGCCGGCGTCCTGGCCGCGATCTGCGTCCTGCTGGGGCTGACGCTGGAAGCCGCGGTCATCGCCGGGCTGGCACTGGCCTTGTCGTCCACGGCCATTGTCATGCAGCTTCTGGTAGACAGCCGGGAAGCCACAGGACCGGTGGGGCGCGCGGCGCTGGGCGTGCTGTTGCTTCAGGATCTGCTGGTCGCCCCGATCCTGATCTTCATCGGGTTTACCGCACAGGAAGGCGGACCGGGGCTCGCCAGTGTGCTGTTCGAGGCCCTGGCTCAGGGATTTGTGGCGCTGGCGGTGATCGTGGTGATCGGGCGTTACCTGCTCCGCCACCTGTTCCATCTTGCCGCGCGCGCAGGGGGGCGGGATTTTCTCATGGCGATCACCCTGCTGGCCGTTGTCGGTGCCGCGGTGATTACGGCGAGCGCCGGGCTGTCCATTGCCCTCGGTGCCTTTATGGCGGGCCTTCTGGTCGGCGAGACCGAGTTCAAGCATCAGGCGGAGGTTGACCTTGAACCCTTTAAGGGGCTGCTCCTCGGGGTCTTCTTCATGACGGTCGGCTTGGGTCTGGATCTGCCCTATATCCTCAAAAATATTCCCGTCATCCTGGGCGGGCTCCTCGGACTGCTGGTCATAAAAGCGACACTGGTCTGGATCGCGGCCCGTTTGTTTGCAGGCGGTGCCGGACTGGCCAGCGAGACGGCCGGCCTTCTGGCGCCGGCCGGAGAATTTGCGTTCGTCATTCTTGCCGCCGCCGGAGCGGTGGGACTGATGCCCGCGGAGCCGGCGACGATCATGACCGCGATGGCCGGCCTCTCCATGCTGCTTGTGCCGCTGACCTGGCGCGCCGGCCGTCTGGTTCACCGGTTACTGGGACGGCGGCACGCCGACGGGGATACTGCGGCAGAGGCGAAGGACCAGACGGGTCATGTTCTGATTGGTGGATTTGGACGGGTGGGACAGGCTGTTGCGGCCATTCTGGAGCGCGAGCAGGCCATCATCGTCGGTCTCGACACCCAGCCGGGCACGGTTGCACGGGAACGCCGGAAAGGCCGGCAGGCTTATCTCGGAGACGGGGCCCGGGAGGAGATCTTGATTCAGGCCGGTCTCGCCGGGGCCATGCTCGTGATTGTGACCCTCGATGATCCCGACAGCGCGGAACGGATGGTTCGCGCGGCCCGTCGGCGACGTCCGGACGTCCCGATCATGGCCCGGGCCAAGGATGCCGATCATGCGCACCGGCTCATGCAGGCCGGAGCAAGCCATGTCATCCCGGATGCGATTGAGGCGGGCCTGCAGATGTCGGCACGGGCACTGGAGCAATATGGCTATGGCACGGAGACCGTGCGCGACATCATCGCCGCGGAACGCGATGAGGCCTACGCCATGGCGACACAGGACCAGACCTGATCGGGCCCGAGGCCCGCAAAGCGCTGCCTTTCGAGGTTTTAGCTGTTTTGGTTTCTGCGTGGATTTGCTAGCCAAGGAAAATGAAAGTGGGAGGACACCGCATGTTTAAACAGCCATCAAAGCCCCGGGCCGCGGCGCTCGTCTTGGCCGGCCTCTTGTCGGCCTGTGGCCCGACCGGCTCAACCCCGGCGTCGAGCGACGCGGCGGTTGACGCTGAAGCCGCCGCGCAGCCCGTCTCCGAGGCCGCGGTCACCGCCCTGCTGGCTCCGTTTGAGGGACCCTATGGCGGGGTTCCGGCTTTCGACAAGGTCGAAGTCGCCGCTTTTGAACCGGCCATGACCCGCGCGATCGCGGCGGGTCTTGAGGAACTCGAAATTATCGCCGCCCAGGATGCGGCGCCTGATTTCGAAAATACGATTGCGGCTCTGGAGCGGCAAGGAAGTCTCGTCGAGCGGGTCGGGGTGTATTACGGGATCTGGACGAGCAATCTGTCGAGCCCGGAGGTGCGCGAGGTTGAGCCGCGGATCGACGCGATGCTGGCAGATTATTTTTCTGCCAAATACATGAACCAGGGCCTGTTTGGGCGGATTGAGACGATCTGGCAGGACAAGGAGACGCTGGCCACGCTGAGTGATGAGCAGCAAAGACTGGTGTGGGATTATTATACCGATTTTGTTCGCGCCGGGGCCGCCCTCGATGAAGAGACACGGGCGCAGGTTGCGTCCCTGACCACGGAACTGAGTGGCCGGTTTGCCAGCTTCAGCGCGAATATGCTGCATGATGAGCAGGCTTATGTGACCTGGCTGACCGAGGATCAGCTGAGTGGTTTGCCGGAGAATGTGGTGGCCGCAGCGGCCTCTGCGGCGCGCGAGCGGGACCGGGAGGGCGCTTATGCGATCCTCAATACGCGGTCTTCGATGGATCCGTTTCTGACCTTCTCGGATGAACGGGATTTGAGGGAGGCGGTCTGGCGGACCTATTATAGCCGCGGTGATAATGGCGACGAATATGACAATAATGGACTGATCGCGGATATTCTGCGCCTTCGACAGGAGCGGGCCCGGCTTCAGGGTTATGAGAATTTCGCGACCTATGCTCTGGAAAAACGCGTGGCGCAGGAGCCCGACCGAGCCATGGACCTGCTGATGCAGGTCTGGCCGGCTGCGGTGGCCCGTGTCGAGGAAGAAGTCGCCGACATGCAGGCGGTGGCGGACGCGGAAGGGGCCGGGATCACCATCGCCCCCTGGGACTATCGCTATTATGCTGAAAAGGTCCGAAAGGCGAAATATGACCTCGATTCCAATGAGGTGAAACAATATCTCGAACTGGACAATCTCGTCGACGGCATGTTCTGGATGGCCGGTCAGCTTTACGGGTTCACCTTTGAGCCCGCGCAGGATGTCCCGGTCTTCCATGAGGACGTGCGGGTGTGGCAGGTCCTCCAGGATGGCGCACATCAGGGGCTGTTCTATTTTGATCCCTATGCCCGGACCGGGAAGCGGTCGGGCGCATGGATGAATGGCTACAATAGCCAGTCGACATTTGACGGGCCTGTGAAGGTTATGGTGTCGAACAATTCCAATTTCATCAAACCCGATGGGGATGACCCTGTGCTGATCTCATGGGATGATGCAGAGACCCTGTTCCATGAATTCGGACATGCCCTGCACGGCTTGTTGTCAGATGTGACCTATCCGTCGCAGGCGGGAACAGCTGTCGCCCGCGACTATGTCGAATTCCCGAGTCAGGTTCATGAAAACTGGCTGATGACGCCGGAAGTGCTTAACCGGTTTGCTCTGCATTATGAAACCGGGGAGCCGATTCCGCAGGATCTGGTCGACCGGATCGGACAGGCTGGGACGTTCAATCAGGGGTTTGCAACCACCGAATACCTTGCGAGTGCTCTGATGGATATGAAGCTTCATACGCTGGACGACGGGGCCAGTGTGGATGCCCGGGCATTTGAGCAGGAGACGCTGACGGCACTTGGTATGCCGCAGGAGCTGCCGATGCGCCATCGGCTGCCCCATTTCTCTCACGTGTTCAGCTCTGACGGCTATGCGGCCGGCTATTACGCCTATCTCTGGTCTGACACCTATGGGGCCGATGCCTGGGCCGCTTTCGCCGACGCAGAGGGCGGTGCCTATGATCCGGTTGTTGCGGGCCGGTTCGTGGATCACATCCTCTCGGTTGGGAATTCGATCGATCCGGTGGAGGGGTATCGGGCCTTCCGGGGACGCGATGTTGATACCACGGCGCTGATGCGACAGCGGGGGTTCCCGACGGGGTCGGCCGACTAGCGCCGCCGAGCGGCCGTCTGTGGCGGGGGAGGGGACCGGGTGTCCCCTCCCTGTCACCTGTCA
>CAJXMY010000155.1 GCA_913056435.1 uncultured Hyphomonadaceae bacterium
GGCTGGAGTCAAATTGATAGGCGTAGCCAAAATTCGAACCGATCTTGTTGATGTCGCTCTCGGGCAGCTGAAACCGGCCCTCCTCTGCAGCGAGGATGGGATATGAATAGTCATCAAGCCTCGAGACGTCCTTTTCCTGATGCAACCTCAGCCAGAGCTGGTGGAAGTCCAGTCCGTGCATGGGCAGGCCGTAATCACCGAAGGGGTGGATATAGTGATCGCCGAGTTTGCCCCAATCACAGAATTCAATGCCGAGTTTGAAGGTTGCTTCAGTCGCTTTCATGAAGGTGCGCTCATCGATTCCCAGCACCTGATTGAAAAATCGGATGTGTGGCAATGTTGCCTCACCGACGCCGACGGTCCCGATCTGATCGGATTCGACCAGCTCGATTTCCAAACCTAGTGTTTTGAATTTATTGCAAAGTGCCGCCGCAGTCATCCAGCCCGCTGTGCCCCCTCCAAGAATGCAAATTTTCGAGATTCTATCCACGTCGCCGTCCTGCATCTGTGATTTTTTCTACGCTTTTATGACTCGGCTATTGCCAAATTGGAAGAAAGAATGATAGCGCTACCAATCCGGCAAAACAGCCGGTGAACCTATTGGTGTAAGCCGGTCGGTTCGGACTAAAAATACGAGTGGTAACATCACGGTCATCCTTCGGGTTGGGTGAAGATTTGGGGCCGCCAAACAAAAGAGCGCGAGGGTTGTCGATGCAGCCCCGCAGGAGGGGATGAACCAGAGACATTAGGGGCAATAGGTTCATCACAAAATTATTTTGCTGAGTCTGAATAGGGAGTGTCATTCAGTGAGTAAGAAAAAGTCAAAGCAAGAGGGCGTACCGAGCAAGTATATGTTGCTTGGAACCACTGCCATGTTCGCGGCATTTGGGTTCCAGGCAGCTTATGCTCAGGAGGCCGAAGAGCCAGCTGTTGAAACAGCGGTTGATGGTGAAGACGAGGCCCGGCAGGACGTCGTGGTGATTGAAGGTGTCCGTGGCGCGCTTCAGAACGCTCGGAACCTGAAGCGTGACGCTGAGACCTTCGTCGATTCGATTACCGCATCAGACGTGTCCCAGCTTCCAGACCTGTCGGTTGCAGAAGCTCTGGCACGTGTGCCAGGCGTGGTGACGCAGCGCTTTGAGCTGGGCGGCAGCGACGGCGACTTCCCGTCCCCTGAAGGCTCGGGCAACATTGTCCGGGGTCTGCAGTATGTGCGCTCTGAATTTAACGGCCGCGACGCCTTCTCTGCCAATGGCGGACGGGCTCTGGAGTGGGCAAGTATCCCACCAGATCTGATCGGTGCTGTTGACGTCTTCAAGAACCAGTCTGCGGACATGATTGAGGGTGGCATTGCGGGGTCTGTTAACCTGCGTACGCTCGAGCCCTTCGACCGCGACGGCCGCGTCGGCGCTATCATCGTTGACGGAACTTACACCGACCTCCGCGAAGAATTCACGCCCGGCATCAGTGCCGTTCTCGGCGATCGCTGGGAGACTGACAGCGGTGAGTTTGGCCTCATGGGTGCCGTCTCAACGTCAGAGCTGAAGTCTGCGGTTCAGGGTTTCCAGTACGGTATGCTGCTCAGCCTTGATAACCCTGATGTAGAGGGATCCCGGATTGCTGTTCCTGGCGGGTTCCAGGCGCGTGACGCCCGGATCGACCGTGAGCGTGACAGCTACTACCTTGCAGGTCAGTGGCGGTCTCCGGATGGCAGCAAGGAGCTGACCCTCAAGGCGACGCGGGTCGAGAACTACATTCAGACGAATGAAAACACGATCGAATTCTTCATCGATGCCGAATCTGTTTTCAACTGGAACATTCTTGGCGATCCGAGCACCCGGAACATCGTTCCGTTTACATCACCGGCTCTTCCGCTCTGTAACGGTGCCGGGATCGCGAACCAGCCAGATGCGGCTGGGGATCCGTCCTGGTGTGAGAACACCCTCCCCGTTGATGGCGGCCTGATGGAAGCCGGTGTGGTTTCGAACGGTCTGCGTGACTGGCTCGGACAAACCGGCCAGCTTCAGACACCGCTGCAGTCGCTGGCGATCAATCAGCAAGAAGAGTCTATGACTCAGGACTTCAGCGCCAACTTCAAGTGGCGTGTGAACGATCAGCTGTTCGTCGAGATCGACGGTCATTACACGGACGCCGAGGCAACGCTGGAGCGTCTCTGGGCGGGTGGTAACCACTTCGCCGATTACCGTTATGACTTCTCGGATGCAGAGAACCCAGAAATCGAGTTCTTCCTCTCTGATGAGGTTCAGCTGGCGGACTGGGGCACCACGCGCGGTCCGAATCCCGGGATCCTGGGAGACATTGGCGATCCACGCTTCTCCTACCTGCTGTACGCAGCTGACCAGTTCGAAGACAATACAGGTGACCTTGTCGCCCTGCGTGGTGACGTGACCTACGAATTCTTCGACGATGGCTGGTTTGATGCTGTGAAGTTCGGCGCCCGTGTTTCCGAGCGCGAGCAGGTCAACCGGAGCGCAGGGCTCAACTGGGGTGGTATCGCACCGCCTTGGGCTGGCGGCTATCTGCCTTACGCCAACATGGACAATGCGGATTTCTACGAAGCCTTCGACTATGCCGACTTCCAGAGAGGCGGTGTGTTCCAGGGTGACATCACGTCCGTGGTCTTCCCGAGCCAGGCAAACATGGCGAATATCTCGGCTTTCCAGACTTCACTTTCCAATGAGCCCCTGCTGGGTGCCTTCACCAATGATGATGGTAACCTGCAAGTTGGTGACTGGGTGCCGTTGCTCCAGAATGGCGTCGTCGATTACGCCAATCGTGGGATTGACGGCAACGTGAAAGAGGAAACCGTCAACCTGTATGCCATGGTCAAGTTTGGCCAGGAGTTCGAGAATGGTCAGGCGCTCAGCGGTAATGCCGGTCTGCGCTATGTCCGGACCGAGAATTCCGGCGGTGGCGTCCTCGGCTACGCGGAAATTGTTGATCCCGTGGCGCGCGGCTTCCTGCCGGAAACCGCCGCCCTGTTTGACACGGCCAATGCGCCGAACACGATCGACAACAGCTACGACTACGTGCTGCCCTCGGTTAACGTCAAATGGAACCTCAATGATGAAATGCTGATCCGCTTTGCGGCCAGCAAGGCCATCACCCGTCCGGATATCGCGGCGCTCAATGCCTCCCGGACAGCGGTTGCGGAACTTGGCTACGTCGTTGATGAAGGCGGTGAAGGCCCAGGAGAGGTCATCGACGTGGGTCTGGGTCGTGTTCAGGTTTACGGGGGCAACCCGAATCTGAAGCCGATCGAAGCGACCAATTTCGACTTGTCTTACGAATGGTACTTCGGATCCGACGGACAGTTCTCTGTCTCGGCATTCTACAAGGATCTGAAGAACATCATCGTCTATGGCACCGAAACCATCGATATTCTCAGTTCAGATGGCTACGACGTCCCTGTCGTTCTCAACTCGAACCTGAACCTGAATGACGGTACGGTTGAAGGTGTGGAATTTGCCTACCAGCAGTTCTTCACCGAGTGGCCAGGTCTCTTCGGAAACCTCGGTGTTCAGGCTAACCTGACCTTCCTGAATTCGGACTCCACACCGCTGACCCCAGCCTTCGGGATCGACGGCGGTGCTGATGGGTTCCTGACAGTGTATCGTTGGGGTGTGGATGACCTTCTGGGCTTGTCTGAATCCTCATACAACCTGATCGGCATTTATCAGGATGACCAGTTCGAGGCGCGCCTCGCTTACAACTGGCGTTCGGAATATGTCAGTTCGTACCGCGATTACATCACGGGGAACCCGATCACGCAGGAGGATATTGGCTTCCTTGATGCGTCCTTCAGATGGGATCTGACGGATCAGGTTCAGCTTCGCTTGCAGGGCGCCAATCTTCTGGATACGCGGTCTGTTGCGAGCCAGCAGGTCGACGCGCTCGGCCAGAGCTTCGCTCGGGCAAGCTTCGCCAATGATCGTCGCTACGAAATCGGAATTCGTTACGAATTCTAGGTCGACGACCAAACGCATCTAACGAAAAAGGAGGTCTCTGACCTCCTTTTTTTTATCTGTGCAAGAGGCGCCCAACGCTGCGATGGTCCTGGCTTTGCCAGCCGGTTCAGGATGGCGTGAACGGGACCTGAAGCAAAGCGCTGGATCGGCGAAACAGCTCGGTGAGGAAGTTTCTGGTGGCCTGGATCCTTGCGGTCGCGTGCACATCCTCGTGTATGGCCAGCCAGAACGCCCTCCGGATGTGGACCTGGTGTGGAAGCAGGCAGACGAGGCCGGGGTCCTGACCGGCGATGAACTGAGGCAAAACAGCGATCCCTGCGCCCCTGCGGGCCATTTGCCACTGGGCCACGATCGAGGGACTGCAAAAACGCGGCGACAGGCCGGGGGCGATCTCGTCATGGTAGCGCAGCTGGGCTGAGTAGATCAGATCATCAACATAGCCAATGAGGTCATGATTCGTCAGGTCACAGATCTCCCGGATCACGGGGGACCGGTCCAGATAAGCCGGATGGGCGAAAAGCCTGAGGCTGTAATCGCCGAGCTTCCGTGTCTTCAGTCGGCCCGTTCTGGGGCGTGTCAGGAGAATGGACATATCCGCTTCCCGTTTCGGGACGCTGACAAAGCCCGAAAGCGCGATCAGGTCGAGCCCGAGATCCGGCCACTTGCGGGCAAAGTCCGTCATGGCCGGGGCAATCAGGAGGCTGCCAAGACCTTCGGGAACACCAAGTCGGACCCGACCACTGGGTCGGGGGCCCTGCGCATCGGCAAAACTGGCGACCTCCGCAGCGGCCTGTTCAACCGCCTCGGCCCGGTTGGCCAGGTCCTGACCTTCCGGTGTCAGGATATGACCTCGTGGCGTACGCTCAAACAGTTCCATCGACAGGTCGCCTTCGAGGCGCCGGAGCCGTCGGCTGATGGTGGTGGGGTCGAGGCCGGAACGCCTGGCCACATCTGCCAGGCGGGGTTGCCGGCTGACCGCCAGAAAAAGCTTCAAATCATCCCAATGCATTACACAACCTGCAAAAACGCAGCCTATGGCTGTAAACAAGCCCATTAAACTGGGAATAAGAGGCTGCTACAAGTTTGGCGAAGCAAGAATGCGGGGAGAGACCATGCGTGAAATCCATCATTTTGTCGGTGGCCGTCAGCTTTCAGGCCAGTCGGGCCGGTTCGGTGATGTGTTCAATCCAAACACCGGCGAGGTACAGGCCCGGGTTCAGCTGGCCAGTGAGGCCGAGGTGGCGCAGGCCGTGGCCAATGCCAAAGCAGTCGTACTCACACCCAGAGCACCCTGTACGCCCAACTTTTCAATACTCAAAAATACAGTCACAACCATTGCATTTAATGGTATACCAAACAAGTTCATAACTACACTCCGATGACTATCGGGGAAGTATTTGGAACGGAGTGTTCCAATTGTAGGAAAATACATCCCGACACATGATTCAAAGATGAAGAGACTTAGTATGAGAATACCAAGGAGTGAACCAGGTGTAGAAAAGAGGGATGATAGACTACCAGCCAATGCACTTAATGGAGATAAGATTGTTGATAATACTGGAAGGGAGGTTAGTGTTGACAATATGCGTGGGGTGGATGTTGAGATGGATACTGTGGCACATCCCATTGCAAGTGTGGCCAAT
>CAJXMY010000156.1 GCA_913056435.1 uncultured Hyphomonadaceae bacterium
CATCATCGGGGCGATATCGGCCGATCAGAATACCATTGGTGACAAGTTGAACGGCCGCACCAATCTGTGAGACGTCAATGCCAAACTTACCAGCCTGCTCCCGGTCGACCTGAAGCTGATATTCTATGCCTGGAAGCGGGCGACTGTCCTCCTGGTCGATAACGCCGGCCATGCCGTCAAGGTGACGACGTACGATTTCGGCTGTCTCTGCGAGGGCGGCGTGGTCATCGGATCGCAGGGCGATCTGAATATCTTTTCCAACGGGAGGGCCCTGTTCGAGTTTGACCATTTCTGTCGGTATGGTCCGGATCTGGTTCAGGACATCCCGGATTTCAGCCTCGATCTCTCGTCCATTGAATCCCTCGTCCCGGCCTTTCAGATTGATTAAGATGCGTCCAATCGTATCGACAGGTGGAGATGCAACGCCATCGAATGACGGCCCCCCGTCGCCGCCGCCTCCACTCGTGGTCGACATTGCATCGATTCCGGCGATGGGCTGAAGACGGTTGCTGACCTGACGAACGATGGAAAATTCCTCGTCAGCGGACAGATTGCCCTGTGCTCTGACAAAAACGTAAAGCTGCTCCGGTTCGAGGTCGAGAAAGAGTTCCGATTTGTGGGATGTAGAGCCAAACCAGGCGAAAATCGAGTAGACCACAAGAACAGCAGCGATGGTAACGCTGATCGGTCGGTCGATCAGGCTGGCGGTGAATCGCGCGTAAAATCCGAGCCATCCGCGGGCTTCTAGAGGGTCACCGCTAATGCCGGACACCGCAACCAGGCTTTCATCATTCTGAGAATTGCTGCGTCCACCAGCGACGGATCCCAGAACGGGCAGAAAAATCAAAGCCATGAACAGCGAAGCTGCGAGAACGAAAATGAGGGTAATGGGAAGGTAGGACATGAATTTTCCGACCAGCGAATCCCAAAAGAGAAAGGGAAAGAATGCGGCGAGCGTGGTCGCACTCGAAGCCACGATCGGCCAGAACATGCGTTTCGCAGCCATCGAATAGGCCTCTTTTCGATTGAGACCTTCGGCCATTTTTCGGTCGGCATATTCGACAACAACAATTGCGCCATCCACAAGGATGCCCACCGCGATGACCATGCCGAACATGACCATCATATTGATGGTGAAGCCGTACATGGCCAACATTAGGAAGGCCATGACGAAGGATCCGGGAATCGCCAGGCCGACCATCAGAGCGGATCGAAACCCAAGAGCGGCCACCACAATGATCATGACAAGAACGACAGCAACGGCGATGGAGGACTGGAGCTGGCCGAGCTGCTCGTCGATCATCTCAGACATATCGGCTGTGAGTGAGACCCCCACTGTTTCCGGCCATCGTGCCTCCGCAGCCGAGACGACGGCCCGGACCTCGGCTACTGTGTCCAGAATGTTCGCTCCCGCCCGTTTGACGATCTGGATACTAACGGCAGGTTTGCCGTCAAACTCGGCATAGACGGATCGGTCTTTGAATGTCCGCTGTACCTTGGCCACATCCGCAAGTGTCACAACGGCATCGCCCGAGGCTCGGACAGGCAGGCTGAATGCATCCTCAGCGGTCTTGATCAGTCCCGGCACTTTCACTGGAAATCGC
Source organism: uncultured Hyphomonadaceae bacterium (assembly GCA_913056435.1). GTDB lineage: Bacteria > Pseudomonadota > Alphaproteobacteria > Caulobacterales > Hyphomonadaceae > Henriciella. Next base: position 1,605 of record CAJXMY010000156.1, read on the forward strand.
CCCTGACCCATATCGATCCGCCCTGCTGGGATCAGGCGGTTGTTCGACGAGACAACTCGCAAAATATCCTCATAGGACAGATTGTAGGTTTCCAGTTTCACAGGATCTACAACGATTTCCAGAACCTCTTCCCGGTCTCCCTGCAGGTTCGCCTCAAGGACCCCGTTGAGCATTTCGAGGTCATCGCGAAGCGATTGCGCGATCTGGTACAGGCCCCTTTCGGGCGCGTCGCCATAAAGATTGATGACCAAGATTGGGAAAAGGGCGGCGTTTATCTCAGTCACAATCGGTTCTCGGGTATCTTCCGGGAACTCTCGTTCGGCGAGATCGATCTTGTCCTTAACGTCCAGAACCGCCTGGTCCTGATCGAATGAGACCTCAAATTCCGCCACGATCTGTCCAGCGCCTTCGAAGCCATAAGCATCCAGCTGCTTCAGGCCTTCAATGCTGCGCATCTCCGTCTCGACGGGCCGCAAGAGTAGACGCTCAGCATCTTCCGGAGAGATACCCTCCAGCGGAATGGTCACGCCAACAAAGGGAAGGGGTATGTCTGGGTCGGCTTCCTTAGGCAGGCCGACATAAGTCACGGTACCCCAGATCAGTATGACCGTTAACAGGGTCAGAACCATTCTGGCGCGTCCGATCGCTCCGTCAATCAGGGCGTTCATGGGCTAGCTGGCCTCCACGTCCAGGGGCTCAACCTGCGTGCCCTCCCGGATGAAGCCCTGGCCTTCGACCAGCAGAGCCGCACCAGCTGGGATGCCGGTGACCCAGATACCGGTGTCGACATCATCGATCACGGTGACTTCGCTGAACTGAACAACAGAGGTTGCATCAACATAACGGACACCCACACGCCCATCGTCATGGAGGATTAGCGACGCGGGCGTTAAAGGGACCGCTTCAGTTTCCCCAAGAATAAGACGAATATCGCTGGTCAGGCCAGCCGCGATTTCAAAATCGGCGTTTGGGACCTCCAGTTCCACCCGGAAGGTCCGGGTTCCCGCATCAGCGGTGCGCGCAATAAAGCTGATACTCCCTTCCATCTGTCGGCCATCTGACAGCGTGGCGGTCGCCGCCGTCCCAATGGCGAGTTTGGAGCGGTTGTCTTCCGTTGTTTCGAAAGCGATCACGATGGGATCGAGATCAACCACCTGACCACATGCTGCGCCAGGGGCGAGGAAGTCCCCCACTTCGGCATCCCGGCGCTCGAAGACACCTTTGAAGGGCGCCGTGAGGCGGGTTCGAGAAAGTTCAATTTCGGCTGCCGCCATGGCGGCCTCAGCTTGATCTTGAGCCGCTCTGAGCGCTGCGGCACGCGGCGAGGTTGTCCAACCCCTTTCTAGCAATGTTGCAGCGGCTTCGTATTCCAGCCGACTGGCCTCGACGGCAGCTTCAGCTTCTGCGATGCGTGCAGCCCGAGAATCGACCGCGAGGCCGCAGAGCAGGGCTCCTGTGTTCACAATCTGGCCTTCCCTGACCGGCGTTGTTTCGACAGACCCTGCGGTTTCCGATCTCACGGTAACGGACCGGTTGGCCTCCGTGCGGCCTTTGAAATTGGCAAAAATGGTGTGCGTGACCGGGTGAGCCCGGCGGACCTGAACGGCGGGGCGTGTAAGATCAGCCTCGCCTTCAACTACTGTACTTGCCGTCTGCCTGATGGTTTCGGGCCGGGTTGCGGTGCGCAGCCCGAAATACCCCACCAGGATGAGCAGTATGAGAGCGGCCGTGAGGACGGACTTTGGAAGACGATGCATGGTAACGTTACGCTCCTGTACGCGCCCTGTGCGCGCCAGATTTCCTAATAAATTGGGTTAAAGCGTTATAGTTACAAGTTGGCGAAAGCGGCGCCCCAGTTCTGGTCTAAAATTGCAACAGCTCATTAACCGCCGGGATCCCGCCCAGTCTCCGTCATCTAGCTTCTGGGGTCGAGGGCCTCACCGGTTTTAGCCTCCGGGAAATCCGCTTCCCCCCGCATTCCCATAAAAAGGCAAAGGCAGGACAGCAGAAGGACGAAAGTGAACGGTAGCGCAGCGACGATGGTTCCGGCTTGCAGTGTCTCCAGCGCGCCTGTGCCCCCCCCATATAAAAGGGCAGAGGCTGTTACACCGAGCATCAGGGTCCAAAATGCCCTCTGGACAACCGGGGCTTTGGTCTTGCCGCCAGAGGTGATGGTGTCGACCACCAGGGCGCCGGAATCAGCGGATGTCACGATGAAGACGATGAGCAGTCCGATCGCCAAGACACCTGTGACGTGCGCGAAGGGCAAAGTGTCGAGGAGCTGGAAGAGGACCACCGCGCTGTCAACAATGCCGTTTGTGAACTCTCCTTGACCATTCTCATAGGCGGTCAGGACGGTTTCGCCGAAGGTGACGAACCAAATCACACAAATGGCAAACGTGACCAGGAGGACGGCAGAAAAATACTGACGGACCGTTCGGCCACGAGAAATGCGCGCAATGAACATGCCGACAAAAGGGGACCAGGAAATCCACCAGGCCCAGTAGAAAATCGTCCAGTCATGGAACCAGCTGAGATCCTCTCTCCGGATCCATGAAGACAGGGCAGGCAGGTCCTGCAGGTAGCCTAGCGTATGTCGACCGAAACCAGTAAAAATGGCCAGTGTCGGTCCGGCGATAACGACAAATATTAGCAAGCCAATCATACCTGCCATATTGATATTGCTGAGCAGTTTTACGCCACCATTCATGCCTCTTACGACAGAAATAATGGCAAGGGATGTCATAGTCATGATCAGCGTGACCTGAACGAGGAGCCCCGGCTCGAAACCTACCAAATACCCGAGGCCTGTCGCCGCCTGAACGCCGCCGAGGCCAATCGTCGTCGCAAGGCCGAAAACCGTTGAGACCACGGCGAAAAGATCAATGACGTCTCCCGGCCAGCCCCAAACCCGTTCGCCCAGCAGGGGGTAGAAGACGGACCTCATTGTCAGGGGCAGTCCTTTATTGTGAGCGAAGAAGCCGAGCGACAGACCAATCACCGCATAGATGCCCCAGGGCGCGATACCCCAGTGGAAAAGCGTTGCGGAAAAGGCCAGCCGCCGCGCCTCGTTTGATTCTGCTTCTGCATTGAGCGGCGAGCCGTACCAGTCGGTGTAATAGGCAAGGGGCTCTGCCGCCCCCCAGAACATGAAGCCGATCCCCACACCGGCGGCGAACAGCATGGCGACCCAGGAAATTGCGCTGAAGTCGGGCCTCGCGTCGTGGCCACCCAGTCTGACCTTGCCGAGAGGCGACAGGGTCAGTGCCAGACAAAACGCTAACACCAGAATAGGTGTGGCTGCAAAGAGCCAGTCAAATCGCTGGAGAGTGACGGATTTTGTTTGCTGCAGCAGGTCTGCAGCTGCAGTCGGAAACAGCAGCGTGAGGCCGGTAAAGGTCAAAATCAGGCCGGCTGCGAGGAAGAAAACAGGGTTGTGGAGGTCGAGGCCACCGACCCGGATATTGTCCTGCCCAATCCTGTAGTCGGTTCTGTACGCCTGATCATGTGGCGGAAGATTACCCGGTCTGGACATGCATGCTCCTATTCCAACGTGCTTCGACTGCTAAGAAAAATAGATTGTAAAGTCGATCACCAATGCAGTGGACATCACGAATGTCGCGAATTTGATCCCAACAGCGGCAAGCCAAACTGAGGTATGTTGTAAAAATACAACACTCTTTCTGGGTTTGTGAAACGAATCAAAAGATTTCAGTTCAAATCTTTTCTGGTTGGCTCTGAGATGTAATTAGAACGTGGAAACAGAGCTGGCGGAGGTCACCGAGGCTTTGTTTGGCGAGAAAAGCCGACTGAATAAAACGACCGGAAAGAATGAGAGACATCATGCAGCGACTAATGTGTGGCGCGTCGCTAATCGCGCTGAGCAGCTTGGCGATAGGTACAGCACATGCTCAGGAGAGTGCCGACGATAGCAGCGATTCTCGTCGCCTTGAGGCTGTCACCGTTACGGCAACGAAGCGCG
>CAJXMY010000157.1 GCA_913056435.1 uncultured Hyphomonadaceae bacterium
TCTACCAGATCGATCCCTTGCCCCGCGAGCTTGCCGCATGAAGACTGCTGAGGATCTTGTTGGCCTGGCCCCGTTCGGCCTGCTGCAGCTGGATGCCCGCCGGCGCATCACCGCCGCGAATCCAGAAACCCAGGCCATACTGGGTCATTCAGAGCGGTTGATGCTTCGGCGTCCGCTGAGCGAAATTATCTTTCATGATTCCCGGATTTTCGATCTGATCGATCGGGCGATTGAAAACAGTTACGACATGGTGGCTCACAATGTGTCGATCATGGGGCCGGGTTTCGGAAAACAGGCTGTTTTGGATGTGAAGCTCCGCCCCACCGGTGATGGCGGTATCGTGCTCGGCCTCATTCAGGCCACACAGAGGGACGTCGTCGACAATCCGGCTGGTGTGGCCGCATTCGGGCGTATTCTGGGACACGAGGTCAAGAACCCTCTGGCCGGCATTTCAGGGGCCGCTCAGCTGCTCAGGCGGTCGGCCCGGGACGATCAGGTGGGCATGCTCGATATCATCCAGAGCGAGACGCAAAGAATCGAACGCCTGATTTCACGTCTGTCGGCCTTCGAGCTGTTTTCCGCTCCCCGGCAGGACATTTTCAACATTCACGAAATTCTCGAACAGGTTATCGCGGCCGAACAGGCTGCACAGGGAAGCCGGCTCCATATCCGCCGGGCCTTTGATCCGTCCTTGCCGGAACTCGAAGGGGATCGGGACCACCTGCACGAGGCGCTTCAGAACCTCGTACGCAATGCCGCAGAAGCCGCAATCGGCCATGGCGCTGAGCCGCAGGTGCGTTTGGAAACCGCCTTCGAGACAAGTTTCGGATTTTTGAGTATGAGCCGTGATGGTCGTCTCGGACGGGCCCTAAGGGTCACGGTCGAGGACAATGGTCCGGGTATTCCGCCGGAGAAACGTGGGCGCATGTTTGAAATGTTCACCTCGTCCAAGTCTGGCGGGCGCGGGCTTGGTCTCAACGTGGTCAGCGAGATCATCAATGCCCACAAGGGGCGAATTCGGGTCGACAGCCAGCCAGGGAAGACCCGTTTCTCAATCTACCTTCCTCTAAGCCGAAAGTCGCAGAGATGAGCCAAAAAACCGTCCTTCTTGCCGAAGATGATGCGAGCATTCGTCTGATTGTGAACCAGACTCTGGTCAGCGCTGGTTATGCGGTGCGGGCCACCAGTTCGCCGGAAGCGCTGGAGCGCTGGGTCCGGAATGGCGAAGGCGACGTCGTGGTGACTGACGTCTACCTGACCGACACGCCGATTTTTGAGCTGCTGCCGAGCTTCAAGCTGGTCCGGCCAGACCTGCCCATCATCGTGATGAGTGGCCAGAACACCATCCTGACAGCCGCTTCAGCCGCCGAACATGGCGTGTTTGATTACCTGCCGAAGCCTTTTGATATTGATCAGATGGCGGATCTGGTCGCACGGGCCCTGAAAAGCGGAAGCCCGCCCAAGCCCCATCGGACCAGCATTGATAACGACCCGGAGGGCAAGGAGGGCCGGCTGGTTGGACGTTCAGACCCGATGCAGGAGGTCTTCCGGATCATCTCTCGGGTCATGAACACGGATCTGACGGTCCTGATCGAGGGCGAGTCCGGTACCGGCAAAGAGCTGGCGGCGCGGTCCATCCATGAGCTGGGAAAACAGAATACCGGCCGGTTCTATTCCCTGGAACTCGCCGCCATGGCCACCGATCAGGTCAGCCGGGAACTTTTCGGCGACGGCGACCGGAACGGGCTGGCCTATCAGTCCGATGCCACGATTTACCTCGATGAGATTGGTGACCTGTCTCCGGAGGCTCAGACGCAGCTGGTCAAACTGATGAGAGAAGAGGGAAGTGCTCGGATTATCGCCTCCACCCGGGCCCCACTGTCCGGCCTGGTGGATCAGGGCAGCTTTCGGGAGGATCTCTACTATCGCATTAATGTGGTGCGTATCGATATGCCCCCGCTGCGCCAGCGCAAGAACGACATCCCGGAACTGGTCCACACTTTTCTCGCCCGTGCTGAACGCCGCGGGCTTCCTGCGAAGACGATTGAAACCCCGGCCATGGACCTGCTCATGGCCTATGACTGGCCCGGCAATGTGCGGGAGCTTGAGAATCTCATTTTCCGACTAACCGCCCTCAGTCCGGATCCCGTCATCAAACAACGCGACATTGAAAGAGAACTCCGGTCGGGATCCCTCAAGGAGCTCGAGAGCGATGAAGGACTCGAGGCCAAGATCGAACCGCTCCTGCACCGCTTTGTCATGGCCGACCTTCTAAAGGGAAATGAGGATGGGTCCCGCATCTATCAAAGTGTTCTGGAACAGCTTGAACGCCCTCTAATTAAGCTGGCGCTGTCGGTGACATCGGGCAATAAGCTCAAGACGGCGGCTCTGCTGGGCGTCAACCGAAATACACTGCGGGCGCGGATGACGGCGCTCGGTTTAACAAAAGACTGATTGACGCCAAGGGAAAGTGTTGCTTTAAAGCCTCAGTGTTGCCAATAGGCGACATTCGTAGAGTGAGGTTTTCGGCTTGGTGGGCTTTGTCGCAACCGTGAAACGATCTGGCCCGCAGTGGTTCCAGTCGCTTTTCATTCTGGCGACCATCCTGTCGGCCTCGGCAACCTTCATTGCACTGTCTCGCTCAACACCCACAGCGGCCGTGCCGCGCGAGGTGCAGGCGCTTCTCATTGCAAATACGGGCCTTGTTTTAATCCTCGCCTGGATCGTTGTGGCGCGGTACTTTAATCTCCGGAAACGCCGCAGGCGGGAAGGCGGGGGCCGGCTCGCGCAACGCTTTATTATTTTGTTTGGTTTGGCCGCCATGGTCCCGGCCATCATCGTCTCCCTGTTTCTCTGGGCCTCCATTTCGAACGGGATCGACACGTGGTTCGGTCAGCGGGTTGTGACCCTGGTGGAGGAAACCGCCTCGGTGGCTCGGGAAAACGTGAATGAATTCAGCGCGGTCCTCGAGGAGGACGCCCGTCTTATGGCGGTCGATATGAACAATGCGGCCGACGGCTATCGCAACGACCGTGCCCGGTTCGAGGCCTATCTCGGGATTCAGGCCTATTTGCGGAATATTTCAGCGGCGTTCGTGGTGGATTCCACCGGAGCACCCACCGCGCTGGCCGAAAACATGGCTGAACCCAGCTTTTTTCGGCGGCCGGGTCCCGAGACGATTAACGCTCTGGAGACGGGCAGCATTGTGGTCTCCCTGCAGGAAGAGTCGGGTTTTGCCTACGCCCTGATCAAGCTTCAGGCTGTGGACAATGCTTACCTCTACCTCGCCAAGCCCCTCGATATGGTGGCGATCACACGTCTGCGCCGGGCCGAGGCTGCTCTTAGCGATTATCGCCTGGCCGAAGACCGCAGCGGGCAGCTGCAGGTCCTGTTTGTCGTGGCTTATTTCCAGATCGTCATGTTGGTGCTGCTCCTGTCGGTTCGGTTCGCGCAGGAGATGGCGGCCCGGATCTCGGTCCCGATCAGCCGCCTGGCCCGGGCCGCTCAACAGGTTAGGGATGGGATGCGGGGCGTCCAGGTGCCCTTGCCCGGCAGCGATGACGAAGTGCTCGCGCTGTCGGAAAACTTCAATCTGATGACACGCCAGCTGGACGAACGACGGGCGGACCTGGTGGCCGCCCGGGAAATCTCGGAACAGCGACGACTGTTTGTCGAAACCCTGCTCGCAGAACTGAGCGCCGGTGTTATCCGCATGGACTCTGACGGCCGGATTTCCCTTGCCAACCGCTCGGCCGAAACCCTTCTCAGCCGAACCGACCTCATAGGCGAAACACTGCAGGCCGTGGCCCCGGAACTCGGAGAGCCGGCTCACCGCACCTTGCAAACCGGCAAGTCGATCGATGCCTCTCTGGATCTGGCCGACGGGCAGGGATCCAAGCATATTCGCCTGAAGGCCGCCCTCGACAATGAAGGCGGCGTTGTCATGACCTTCGACGACGCAACACGGCTGATCAATGCCCAGCGCCAGATGGCATGGCGGGATGTGGCCCGCAGGATTGCCCACGAGATCCGGAACCCGCTCACGCCCATTCAGCTCTCAACAGAGCGCTTGCGCCGGCGCTATTCAGACAAGATCGACGACGAAGACGGTGTCTTTAAGCGCTGTCTCGACACGATCATGCGTCAGGTCTCCGACATCGGACGCATGGTTCAGGAATTTTCCGATTTCGCCCGCATGCCAAAACCGAGCATGGAGCCTTTTGATCTGGTCGGGCTGGTGGAGGAAATCTGCTTCGCTCAGGGCGTCGTTAATCCCGACATCCGGATCGAGGTGCGGTCCGACAAGCGGTCGATTTCGCTGATGGGAGATGAACGCCTGCTCGGGCAAGCCTTTACAAACATCATCAAGAACGCGGCAGAGGCGCTGGCGGCCCGTCCGGAGACGGATGAAACTCCCGGGCGGATCGAGGTTGCCATGGGGACAGAAGATCCGGATCTGGTGAGTATAACCATCAGGGATAATGGTCCGGGGTTTCCGGCAGATGTCGGTGACCGCCTGCTGGAACCTTATGTGACGGCTCGGGAGGGCGGCACCGGCCTCGGCCTCGCTATTGTCAACCGCGTGATCATGGACCATGGCGGCAGCATCCAGCTGACGAAGACCTCGGAGACGGAGCAGGGCGCGGTGGTGCGTGTGACCCTGCCAACCCATTTGGCGCAGACGGCCCCTGCAGAAACGGAAGTGGAGTACGCAAAATGACTGGTGATATTCTTATCGTGGATGATGAGCCCGATATCCGCGAACTGATCGCCGGGGTCCTCGAAGACGAGGGGTATGCCGTTCGAACGGCCGCAACAGCGGAAACGGCCCTCAGCGAAGTGCGACAGCGGACGCCTAGTTTGGTTGTCCTGGATGTCTGGCTGCAGGGCAGTGACATGGACGGTCTGTCGGTTTTGAAATACCTCAAGACCATCGACCCGCTTCTACCGGTCATCGTGATCAGCGGCCATGGAAACATAGAGACGGCCGTGGCGGCCATTCGGCGGGGAGCTTATGATTTTATTGAGAAGCCGTTTCAGGCGACGCGCCTGATTCATCTGATCGGACGCGCCATCGAATCGGCAGACCTGAAACGGGAAAACCAGACCCTTCGCACCAAAAGCTTTGCGGTGGCCGACTGGGTAGGGGTCAGCGGCGCGGCAACCGCCCTGCGTCAGGGAGTCGAAAAAGTGGCGCCAACCAATTCGAGGGTTCTGGTCACCGGGGAGTCGGGCGTTGGCAAGGAACTCTGCGCCAAACTCATCCACGAGCATTCCCGGAGGGCCTCGGGCCCCTTCGTTGTCGTGAATGCCGCGAATATCGCGCCGGATCAGATGGAACGGGAGCTTTTCGGAGAGGAGGACAGTGCGGGTTTGCCGAGCCGACTGGGCGTGTTCGAACAAGCCCATGGCGGCACGTTGCTGCTCGATGAGGTCGGCGATGGTGTGGGTTTCGCGCTCAATGAGTTCATCGATAGCATCGAGTTCGATGATTTCCTGTTTCTTCTCCTTGATGCGGTTGCGGAGTTGACGCTTGTCGTGGATGAAGTGCAGCTCGATAGGTTCTTCGACTTTGA
>CAJXMY010000158.1 GCA_913056435.1 uncultured Hyphomonadaceae bacterium
TTTGGGTGGTTCACCTGTAGCCGAAGGATTAAGTTCCCTTAATGAACTATCTCTGAGGCGGGACGCAATTCTGTCTGCAAATACAACGGCCTCCAGCAGGGAGTTGGATGCCAGGCGGTTGGCTCCATGCGCGCCTGTGCTGGCACACTCGCCACAAACACTCAGGCCTGCCAGAGTGGCCCGCCCCCACAGATCCGACAAGATACCGCCCATATGGTAATGCATGGCCGGTGCAACCGGGATGGGCTGGCGCCGGGGGTCAAGGCCGGCGCGCTGGCTAGCCGCGAAAACGGTTGGAAAGAGGGTTTCAATCTCGGCGCCGATGGCCTCTCGGGTATCCAGAAACACATGCCGTCCAGCCAGGATTTCTGCGTGAATCGCTCTAGCCACTTCGTCGCGGGGAGCCAGTTCGCCAGCCCGGTGATAGGCCGTCATGAAGGCCACCCCCTGATCATTGATCAAGGTGGCCCCCTCGCCTCGCAGGGCTTCTGTGGCCAGAGGCGCCGGGTCGAAGCCGACATCCATGGCGGTTGGGTGAAACTGAATGAACTCGGGATCCGCGATAACGGCTCCGGCATGATACGCCATGGCGAGAGCCTCGCCGCGAGCTTGTGGGGGATTCGTGGTCACCCTGAACAGGCCGCCTGAGCCGCCCGTGCACAGGATCGTTTCAGTGGCGGCGAAGGGGCGTACCCGACCGGACGGGTCTCTCAAAATCGCGCCGGCGATGCGGCCGGCCTCATCCTGCAACAAGCTGGCCGCGAAGGTGTTTTCGATGACCTCGATGCGGGGTGTCTGGCGGACGGCATTTGTCAATGCAGTCATGATCGCGTGGCCGGCAAGGTCGCCTGCCACGCGGGCAACGCGCGGGTGAGAATGCGCGGCCTCCAGAGACAGGGCGAGCTGCCCGTCCGGCGTTCGGTCAAATGGAACCCCGAGGGAAATCAGGTCTCGCACCCGAGCCGGGCCTTCCGCGGCGATCATTCGGGCAATCACAGGGTCGACAAGGCCTGCACCAGCTTTCACCGTATCGGCAGCATGCTTCTCGATGCTGTCATGGGGATGAAGCGCGACGGCGAGCCCCCCCTGTGCCCAGGCCGACGACGCGGCCTGACCAAGAGGCGCGGGCGACACAATGGTGCAGGGACGAGGGGCCAGCTTCAGGGCGAGAAACAGTCCGGCCAGTCCAGCGCCGATGATCAGGACGCGATCACGCTCCGCTGGCGCATCCGCCGCAAGCTCCAGGACGGCTGAGTGAACCATCAGGAGATCCCTTCAATGGCGCGGCGAAAAATGGCAGGGGCCGTGGCGGCAGAAATCAAGGCGCCGTACATCATCGCGGCATCTTGTATGGTCAGAGTGAAATTGTCGGGCACGTAGACCAGCCCTTCCATCTCTTGTTCAACGATCTGGTTAATGGAAGACCGCACAGTGAGCTGCTTGCCAAACCGGCGGGCCTGGCAGGTCTGCACCACCACACTGCGGCCCCACATGGAGCACAGCTCCACAGCGGTGAGCTCGCACCCATAGAGGCCGCGGTCCGGGTGACTGGTCAGCCGCATCGTCCCGGTCATCAGGCATTGTCCGTCTCGATAGGGCTGGGTCTGGAAGGTCCAGCTCCCCAGAATGTCAACCGGATCCGCGGTCTGGGTGTATCCTGCTGAACTGGGAAGCATCGCGATCAGGCTGAACAGGAGGCTGCGCAGGGCCATGTGTGTCTCCAATGCCAGACGATGAACGGGTCTGGCGTGCCAGACCAAGGGACCTGATCTGCTCTATGCAGGTGATATAACGGTGATGTCCCGGGCGGCCAGTCCTGTCTTGAAGGCGAGTGGCGCCGTCATCTTTGGCAAGGCCAGCATGGCATCGATGGCCGCTTTGGCCCGTTGACGCACGCCCTCTTCCAGGTCGACGGCGTGCCGCATATTGGCGAGGCAGTCATAGATGTTCTCCAGAGTGATCTGCTTCATATGCGGGCACAAATTGCAGGGCCGGACAAAGTTCACGTCTGGATTTTCCGCGGCAACATTATCGCTCATCGAGCATTCTGTCAGGAGGACGACCTTTGCGGGGCGATGGTCGCGGACATAATGCGCCAGTGCCGCCGTCGACCCTGCAAAGTCGGCCGCTTCGAGAACATCTGGCGGACATTCGGGATGGGCGAGAATCACGACGCCGGAGTGTGCCAGCCGAAGGGCCTCGACATCAGATGCCGAAAACAGTTCATGAACCTCACAGGCCCCGGGCCAGGTCATGATCCGGATATCCGTCTGGCTGGCGACGTTGCGCGCGAGATACTGATCCGGGACCAGAATAACCGTGTCGGTGTTCCAGTCCCGCGCAATGGCCTCGACCACCTGAACCGCATTCGAGCTCGTGCAGGTGATATGGCATTCAGCCTTCACGTCTGCCGTGGTGTTTACATAGGTCACCACCGGAAACTCAGGGTAGCGTTGCTTGATCAGGGCCACGTCACGTCCGGTAATGGAGCTGGCCAGAGAACAGCCTGCTTCGAGACTCGGGATCAGAACGGTTTTTTCAGGGGCGAGAATTTTAGAGGTTTCCGCCATGAAATGGACGCCAGCCTGAACAATCACATCAGCCTCGACCTCTGCGGCTTCGCGGGCCAGCTGAAGGCTGTCGCCCCGAATGTCACCCACGAGCCGGAAAATATCCGGGGTCATGTAATTGTGCGCGAGGATCACGGCATTCCGCTCCGCCTTTAGCCGGTTGATCGCGGCGACCAGAGGGGCAATGGCCGGCCATTCCATCGGAGTGATAAAATCTGAGGCGAGTGGATATAGGTGGTCGGTCTCGGCCTTCACCTCCGCAGTGTATGTCAGGCCGCCTGTTTCAGAGTGGCCCACCCGTCGCGCGGGTGTGGGCGTGGGACATCCCGGGCCTGCATCGATCAATCTCGCCATGATCCGAACTCCTATTATGCTCTATATGAGCATTAGTAAGTGATGTGTTTTCCAGCGACGGTCCGAATGCTGAGCAGAAGAGGGGACGTAATGCTGAAAGTGAGCAAAAGTTCCCTTAATGGGGACGCCGTCATTTGGCAAGCCAATGATCTGTGAACCGTCCCTGGGGTTATGGATTTAGGTTTGGTTAATACAAAAACACTTGCACCGGAACAAAACATGAATTTAAAAGGGAGAAGAACACAAGGAGAACATCATGCGCCAGATAAATTTTCGCGGTTGGTCAGGGCAGGCCTATGAGTTCAAGCGGGTCGATCCGAATTCTGCATGGGCCGCCGGACCGGGGATTGCGATTTTTGCGGCCCGGGGCGCTTATGGGTGGCGGGTCGTCCGCATCAGTTGTCTTCAGGGACGGCTTCATGATGTTCAGCCCATTTGGGCTTTTGCTGAGGCGCAGCGGTGCGGCGCGCGAGCGGTTTTTGTTCTCAATGAAGCGTGCCGGGATCGCCGCCAGGGCATTTTCGCGGATCTGGAGTCGGGCCTAAACCCTGTTTTTGTCGAACCAAAACGGGAGCACAGGCTGGCCGCCTAGTTGGCGGGTGGCATCAGCTGCGATTCATACCAGGTTTCGATATCGGTCTTCAGCATCTCAAAGGGACGGGGACCGTCGCCGAGAACTTTGTCCTGAAAAATCGTTTCTTCATAACGCGGCCCAAGCGTTGCCTCCGCGCGCACCCGCAAGGTTTGCAATCGTCGAGCGCCATCAAAACGCGCCGCAAACCGTCCGGGGTTCGCCGCGATGAAGGCCACAGCGTCTCTGGCGAGCGCGGGACTCAGGGCAGTCTGGTCCATGAGATAGTTGCGGGCGTCTTCAGCGGTCCACCGGGCGCTGTGAAGGCCGGTATCTGCGGCGGCAAGGGCGGCTTCGATGAGACGCCAGTGCTGCCAGATGATGAGCTTGGGTCCGATGGTGAGGCGGGCAGACAGTTGGGTGTGGTAATCGGAAGCCCAGCCTTGTTCGAACCCGGATAATGTCAACATATGTCGAATGGGCACGTCGTGACGACTGTCGAGAATGGCGGGCGTGAGTCTCGCTGCGGGTGTTTGAAAATCAGACGAGAGAAACAGGTCCTGCAGCCAGACGGGCCACTTTGCCAGCTGCGTCGCGTTGATTAGCAGGACCGAGGGACGCGATTGGTCCACGGCCCTCGGCTCAAGTCGGACACCGGTCAAACCCACCGTATCCTCCTGCAGGGCTTCCTGGTGAGTGAGGTCGACCGGTTCGAACCACGGAACTGCCGTGTCGACACCCTGCTGCATGGTAATCCCAAGGGCCGCCCCAAGGGTGAGAGGCGGGTCCTCCGGACTTGCCTCCCGATGGGCTTCGAGGCTGGCCTTCAGGGACGATTGCCGCTGCTGTACGGCACTCAGATGGAACTCATGCAATGTGTTCGTGTCGAAAGGACTCGACCCGACGTGCCAGTCAAAGAATAGCCGATAGGAATCAGAGCCTCGACCCTGCGCCCAAATGCCTGCTGTCAGCGGTGCGGTATCCCGCAATTCAGCGACAGTAGAGGTCAGACGCTGATAGGCGGGGCGCAGCTCCTCCGCAATGACCAGACGGGCTCGTCCCAGCAGGAGCTCGCGTTCCTCCGCCGTGATGTCGGGGACACCCCTCATCAGGTTTTCCAGGTCTTGAGAGAGTCCGGCGATGGTTTCAGATGTCGGGGTTGAGAGTGCTTCAAGTCGTGTTCCGAGAAGCTCAAGCAGCAAACGAGGGGGCACGAGCCCTGTATTGGCATCCGCGATCAAGCGTCGCCGGGTATCGTCGAGGGCATCGGCCAGAGCTTCAATTCTGGACACAAAGGCTTCGGCATCCTCCAATGTTTCAACTCTGTGGATCCGTCTCAGCAGGTCGGGCCCGTCGATCCATGCTCCTGAAAACGGATCAATGGCGAAGGGTGCAACAGAACGAGGCGTTAAACGACCATGTCCGATCGACTGAATGCGGGTCAGCCTGAGATAGGCTTCTGTCAGGGTCTGAAGGTCGCGGGCCAGGGGATGGCCGTCCGGCAGGACCGGGCGACGCGCGAGCTGGTTCAGCAGGTCGAGTCGCAACAGCCGCGCGCGCTCAAAACCGGCTTGAGACTGGTCAGACAACCTTCCATGGCTCCCTGGCCCTGCATAATCGGAGAACCCCAGCCGCTCAGCGGTATCTGGCGCCATGATCATTTCTGTTCGCAGTGTGTCCGATACGAGGAACTCCGCCTCGTTGAGTGTCTTTCGGTCCACCTTGGGTTGAGACAGAGAGGGAGCACATGCCGCCAGTGCCAAGACGAAAAGCCCTGCGCTGAGCCTCCTTCTGTTTTGTGGATGGCTCGTGCAGTGGCGAAGGGGCCATAAGAACGTCTGCATTAAGCCATGTTCTCCCTGTTGTCCGCTGGGGCTATTTCAGATAAACCCCGCCAAGCTAATTTATGGGAGTAGACCGTGGAATCCTCGTCGTCCAATCAAAACACCGGCCTTTCTGGCAATGTCATGTTCTACAAGAACCCGCAGCCTTTATCTGTGGAGCAACACGGAGGACTGGGCATCAAAACGGTCGAGCAGCCGTTTGCGTTTCTTCGCGAAGCTCACG
>CAJXMY010000159.1 GCA_913056435.1 uncultured Hyphomonadaceae bacterium
CATCCTCCCCAACCGTCGCTTCATGTTCCTGCACCATGTAATTTTCGAAATTCTTCCGGTCTTGTTCCGACTGGAAGCCGATCACATCATAGCAGCACATCGCGCGTGCGATCCAGTGATGCTCATCCAGCGCCCTGAAAACCTCAGGTGCTGGAAAGGGGATATGGAGAAAGAACCCAATCGGACCTTCCCACCCCGCGCGGCGGAGCGAGTCTGCAACCAAAAGGAAATGGTAATCATGAGCCCAGACGATATCACCGTCCTGCAGCCGATCCGCGACCATGAGGGCGATACGCTGGTTAACGGCAGCATAGGCTTGGAACGCCTGAGTATCAAAGCTTGCAAGGTCAATGCGATAATGGAACACCGGCCAAAGAACGCTGTTTGCATATCCAAGATAATACTGGTCATGCTCGTCTTGAGTGAGGTCCGTGAGTAAGAACTCGACTCCATCATCCCGGAAGACGGTTGCCCCTCGCGACGCCCTGCCAACGATTTCGCCACTCCAGCCCGCCCAGACGCCACCTGTGGTTTTGAGCGATTCCCATACTGCAACGGCCAGGCCGCCCGCGCGTGCGCTCGGATCGGCCGCAGTTCTATTCGAAATGGCTACGAGACGTCCCAAGGGTTCGACCCTTTCTGTTAGCGGAACGGTAGCCTTCTCTCATCTTCCCTGCACGGCCAGCGCCTGCGAGACCAGGCATGAGGAGCGGACTTGCCTTGATTTTGATCAGCAAGCCGATCACCCGCCCAAAGTCCGGTCTCGCAGGGCATCCCTTCGGCGATCAGATATTCTGGTCGGCATTTGCCGTCAAAGTGCCGCCAACCGGACTTTGATCAACATCTGTCAGCGACCCACCGCCAAGCAAGGTGGCATTGCCGCCGGCGGCTGTAGTGTCCACGCAAAGGTGACGCTCGACAGCGCAATAGGACTCGAGGTCAGCCACACAAACCAGCGGAACGACTGGCCCGGAACGCTGCGCTAAGGCCCGCCGCGCTCTGCGAACAGACCCATCATCCCCCCAAAGCGCGACCACCGATATCCCCCGAAGTTCGCCCAAAGCCTCCAGATCCAGCTGTCCATCAAGCCCCTCTTCCGATGTCGCGCCAGAGGCAACCAACAAGGCAGGGCACCCCAACGCACGAGCTTTCTCTGCCTGCTGGCGTCCATCAGCCAGTGTCGGCCCCAAACACAAAACTGTGCCACGCGGCCAAACGGACAATTCATTCGTCTCTCCCGTGGGCCCTGGTAAATGTGTCCGAGACAGAGGTTTAGTGGGACCGGGATCGATGGAATCAAGAGCCCGCTGAACCACTTCACGGCCCAATAGAGACCCTGAAGGCTCTCCATGATCAACCCGGTCCGGGGCCACAAAACGCCGAACATAGGCTGGCCCCCCGGCTTTCGGGCCGGTCCCAGAAAGCCCCTCACCGCCAAAGGGTTGTGATCCGACAACAGCCCCAATCTGGTTGCGGTTGACATAAATATTGCCGACCTTGAGTCGATCTGCGACGCTACGCACACGACCATCAATCCGAGTGTGCAAACCGAAAGTCAGCCCGTATCCAGTTTCATTAATCCGATCCAGAATCCGGTCAGCCTCGGACGCCTTGAAACGCGCAACATGTAAGACGGGGCCAAAAATCTCCCGCGTCAAATCTCCGACACCATCCACCGAGATAAGACTTGGACCAACAAAATTTCCACGTCCGGGGGGCTGAATTTGTTGTAGGAGTCTGCCCGCGGTTCTGGCGTCTTCTACATAAGCCTGTATCTCATCCCTCGCGCCGGGCGAAATCACAGGTCCAACATCGGTGCTCAAAAGCCATGGATCTCCAATCTGAAGTTGGTCCATGGACCCTCGCAGCATGGCGAGGAAGTCATCTGCAATGTCGTCCTGTACATAGATGCATCGCAGCGCAGAACATCTCTGCCCGGCGGACATGAAGGCTGACTGGACCGTATCCCGAACCGCCTGTTCCAGAAGAGCAGTAGAATCCACCATTGCAGCATTCAAACCACCGGTCTCCGCGATAAAGAAACTGTCTGGCCGCGCGAAATTTGCCAGACTGCGATGAATGATCTGAGCCGTGGCTGTAGACCCGGTGAAGCAGACCCCGGAAATGATTGGATTGGCCGTGAGGATCTGTCCAATCTTCGGGCCCGCCCCCGGGAGGTATTGCAGCACAGCCCTTGGGACGCCCGCCTGATGCAGCAATTTCACAGCGAACGAAGCTATCAGCGGAGTGGCCTCCGCCGGTTTCGCAAGAACGCCATTCCCAGCCGCCAGCGCGGCAGCCACCTGACCAATGAAAATGGCCAGCGGGAAGTTCCAGGGAGAAATACAGGTGACAATGCCGGCCTCCGTCCGAGACGGCATCCCAACAGAGCGTTGAGCATAATATCGTAGAAAATCTACGGCCTCCCGGATCTCCGCGATCGCGTCGGCCTGGGTCTTCCCTGCCTCGCGACCAAGCAGCGCCATCAATTCACCGACATTCTCTTCCAAAAGATCCGAGGCCCGGTTCAGTGTTTCAGCACGAAACCGCGCTGGCGTGGACAGCCATGTCTGAGCAGCATGAATAGCCCTCTCAGCATCCGCCGGGCAAGCTGAGGTGACCTGGCCAACCCGGTCATCAGGACGAGCGGGATTGTAGAGATCCTCAACCTGATCTCCGTCCCATTCCGCGGCGGTGATCGGCGTCGCGTCCCAGACAGCCTCACGATATGGCGCGCGCGCGTCATCCAAAACCTCTACATCCTGCGGTCGCCCGAGCGTCCATCCCGAAGAGTTCCGGCGTTCCGGTGCAAAAAGCTGGGTCGGATTCCGAATGGAAGAAGGTCGACGCCGGCCCAACTTCTCGAACCGGTCAAATGGATCTTCGGCGATCTCCTCAGCTGATTGCCTTGGATCAACAACCTGATTCACAAAGGACGAGTTCGCCCCATTCTCCAGCAGGCGACGAACGAGGTACGCCAGCAAATCTTTATGGGGTCCGACGGGCGCGTAGATCCGACAACGCGCCTTCTCCTCATTCAAAAGCAGACGATGCAGGGCCTCTCCCATGCCATGCAAGCGCTGAAATTCGAACCGACAATCTTTCGGCACCATTTCAAGAACTGAAGCTGCGGTCTGGGCATTGTGGGTTGCAAATTGAGGATAAATGCGGTCCGTCATGCCAAAGAGCTTCTTGGCGCAGCAAATGTATGAAATGTCTGTTGCTTCCCGGCAGGTGAAGACCGGGAAGTCCTCCACGCCTTCAACCTGCGCCCGTTTGATCTCGGTATCCCA
This sequence comes from uncultured Hyphomonadaceae bacterium, assembly GCA_913056435.1. Taxonomy (GTDB): domain Bacteria; phylum Pseudomonadota; class Alphaproteobacteria; order Caulobacterales; family Hyphomonadaceae; genus Henriciella. Next base: position 3,294 of record CAJXMY010000159.1, read on the forward strand.
ATAGGCCCCTTTTACCAGACGAACCATAATCCGGCGGTCGCAGCGCCTCGTTTCCCCGTAAAGCCAGTCAATGACAGCCGCAGCCCTTTTGCCGTAAGCCTGCACCGCGAGGCCGAGCCCGTCCCACCCGGAAAGGGTCTGATCTTTGAGCAGGGCCGCAAAAACCCGTAAGCTCGGGTCCAGCCGGTCTGCCTCCTCGGCATCTATGGTAAACCCCAAACCGTAGGCCTTCGCAGCCCTTGCGAGTTGCACCACGCGAGGCACGAGTTCATCCACAAGGCGAGATACCTTGGCCAACTCAAAACGAGGATGCAGGGCAGACAGTTTTACCGAGATCCCGGGCGCTGCCTCTATCGCGGAGCCCTCATGCTGACGACCAATGATCCGGATCGCGTGCGCATAAGCGTCAAAGTAGAACTCCGCATCTCTTTGTGTCAGCGCCGCTTCGCCCAGCATATCATAGGAGTAAAGATAGCCTTTTTTGCGCGCCTCTTCGCCACGCCGGAGAGCCGCCTCTATGGTCTGACCCAGGACAAATTGTCCGCCCAGTTCCCGCATCGCCCGTCTGACGGCGACACGAATAACAGGCTCTCCCAGCCGCTTTACCAGGCGATTGAGAAGAGCTGCCACATTCCCCGAGGCCTCATCTTCCACGACCTGCCCCGTCAGCATGAGCCCGATGGTCGAAACATTGACCAATGTGGACGGTGATTTCCCAAGATGCCCTCCCCATTCCTGGGGCGCAATCTTGTCCTCTATCAGCCGATCAATTGTGTCGGGGTCCGGGACCCTGAGCAGCGCCTCGGCAAGACACATCAACGCAAGACCCTCATCCGTTGAAAGACCATATTCCGCCAGAAACAAGTCCATAAGGCCAGGCTTTCCGGCATGTCGCATACGCCTGATCAGATCAACGGATCTCCGGAAAATGCGCGCTCGAACGTCCGCTGACACCTGCGCTTCCGATGACAGAGCCTTGATTCGTGCTACTTCATCTTCGCGATACAGACCGTCCAGATCCCGCAAGTCCGGATCATCCAGAACAGAAACCCTTGAGTCGACCGCATCGATAACCGACATCGCCAGACCCTCCTCTTGACTGCAGTGACGGTTCTCACGAAATCCGGCCGGAACCGTCATACCTCCTGCAGTCTATCCTAAATCGGTGAAGTTGGCTTGTTCGCCTGCCCAGATGGGGTGGTCGTCATAAGAATGATCTGTCTTCTGCACGCACAGCTTGATGCATGAGACGGAATGTGGAGGCGACTTGGGGTGGTGGCGGGCGGTCAACAAGGCTCACGATCACAGTCGCAAGACTCCCAAGTGCAAAACCCGGAATCATTTCGTAAATGACCCCAGAAAGGCTCTCATCCCCAATTTTAAATGGGGCATACAACCAGACCAGAACCGTCAATGCACCGACCAACACGCCCGATAACGCCCCGTTTCGCGTTGTTCGGGGCCAATACAGAGAAAACAGGATCACGGGGCCAAATGCAGCGCCAAACCCAGCCCAGGCATTTGAGACCAGAGTCAGAATATTGCTCGAGCGATCAGAAGCCAAAACGAGAGCGACCAGCGCAACACCAAGGACAGACATACGGCCGACTACCAACCGTTCTCCCTCTCCCGCAGATCGACGAACGAATGCCTTGTAGAAGTCTTCGGTCAGAGAACTTGATGAGACCAGCAACTGCGAAGAGATCGTGCTCATAATGGCTGCGAGAATGGCCGCCAACAGGAATCCAGAAACCAGAGGATGAAACAGGGTTTGCGACAGCAGGATAAAAATGGTCTCCGGATCCCCGAAATCAGCCTGTAGACCTTTGGCTGCCACATAGGCAACGCCCGCCACCCCGGTCAAAATGGCCCCGAGCAAAGTGACCACCATCCATGCCATGCCAATGAGCCGAGCCACCGCCATATCCTTCAGGGACCGGATCGCCATAAACCGAACGATAATGTGGGGTTGCCCGAAATACCCCAGACCCCAGGCCATAAGCGACAGAAAACCGAGCGCCGATATATTCTGGAACCAGTCAAAAAAGCCAGACCGGGGTGGCCCTACCTCACTCCCTCCATTGGGGGCGGGCGGAGCCGACTGAATAAAGGCGGTAACCGCCTCAAAGCCACCGAGCCCCCAGATGGCGGCAAAGGGTACCAGAACCAGAGCAAAGAACATAATTGTGCCCTGAACAAAG
>CAJXMY010000160.1 GCA_913056435.1 uncultured Hyphomonadaceae bacterium
GCCGAAAAACTCCTCAAAATGCTTGCCCCGGCCTGACACATTTCTCACCACCCTATCTGGACTGGATCCCGATATGTACCTTAAACCCGTAATCCTGTGTGGCGGCTCAGGAACCCGCCTGTGGCCACTCTCCACACCAGAACGGCCCAAACAGTTCCGGGCCTTGACCGGGTCCGAAAGTATGATCGTCCAGACAGCAAAAAGATTACGGTCTGCTGACGCACCATTTGAAGTTACCAAACCCCTCATCGTCGGCTCGCAGCGTCACGAAACCCTACTCCGCACCGAAATTCCCAATGCGGATCTCATTCTGGAACCATTTGGCCGAAACTCTGCACCTGCGATTGCCGCCGCCTGCCTGAGCAGCAAACCAGATGATCTGCTTCTGATCCTACCCGCCGATCATCATATTGCCCGACCGGAGTCCTTCCTTAAGGCCATCGGCAAAGGGCTACATGCGGCCATGAACGGCCGGATCATCACATTTGGGATCACCCCCACACACGCCGCCACGGGATATGGATATATCCAGGCTGAGTCATCGGAGGAGCCGGTCTGGACCGTCGCTGCCTTTGTCGAGAAACCCGATGCAGACACCGCATCCGCTTATCTGGAAACCGGATCATTTTACTGGAATGCGGGCATATTCCTCTTTCGGGCCCAATCGATGCTGGAGGCGCTGGAGAGTCACGAACCCAATCTGGTGAATCAGGTGGCTGCGGCTCTTGATCCCGCAAAAGGCGGGGTCCGACACCTTCAGAAAGAGGCCTTTGCAAGGGCAAAGAATATTTCGATCGACTATGCGGTTATGGAACGCGCTGACAATATCGGCCTCATCCCCGTGGACATGGGCTGGAGCGATCTGGGTGGTTATGAGGCCTTGTGGGCGCTCGGCGCATCGGAACCCGCCCAGAATGTGGTTCTGGGCCCAGTCATCCTCGAAAACAGCCAGGGGGTTTTTGCCCGTTCAGATGGCCCGATACTCAGTGCATCGGGTCTCAAAAATGTCGTGCTGATTGCCGGGAACGATCAGGTTATGGTTGCCCCAATTGGTGATGCAGAGGCCATCAAACGACTTGGGGCGGCCAGCCAGACCAATACGCTTACCCACGGCATAAAACCAGAAACCCGGCAGCAAGCAAAAGACCTTTTATGGGATGCCTTCGACCTGTGGTCAGAAATTGGCTGGGACCCGCAACGGGGGGGATTTGTGGAGAGCGCCGACCTCAGCGGTCAGCCCAACTCTGACCTCCCCCGCCGCGTCCGCGTGCAGGCCCGGCAGGTTTTCAGCTTCTCCGAAGCAGCACGCCTTGGATGGTCAGATCCTCCTCGAGCCCAACATCTTGTGGATTTGGGGCTCACTTATCTGGATACGGCCTGCCGGCATCCAGATGGGGGGTGGTCCCATATTGTCACCGCCGATGGCCACCCGCATGACCCTACCCGCGGTTTATACGATCATGCTTTTATCATCCTTGCCGGGGCGGCCGCCTGGCGAGCCTTCGAAAACCCCCTGGCCCGCCGGTTGGCGGAAGACGCCTTCCTTTTCATTGAAGAAAATATGCGTGATGCAGACATTGGCGGATATGCTGACAGTATGTCGAGCGAGGTGATCCGTCGGGCCAACCCTCACATGCATCTGCTTGAAGCCTTTCTGGAATGGCATGATGCGACTGAAGATCCCGTCTGGCTCGAACGTGCCGGTCATATCGTGACTATCTTTGAGAGTGACCTGTTCGTCCCTGATCAGGACATGCTGCGAGAGCACTTCGTCGGAGACTGGCGCGCCGCTCCAGGTCAATCGGGGCGCATTTATGAGCCCGGGCATCATTATGAATGGGCCACGCTCCTCGCCACCTATGATCGCAGGACCCATCGGGACACCCGCAGCTGGCGACACCGCCTGATCCGGCGCGCTGACCGAGATGGCCGGAACAGCAACCATGGCTTTGCCTTAAATGAAGTCGATATGGAGGGAAGAATACAAAACCCCAACAGTCGCATCTGGCCCCAATTAGAGGCGTTTCGAACCCGGCTCTGGCACCCGGGCACCGCCGCGCCGGGAGAAACGGACCGCTGGTTTCAGGTCCTTAAATCCACCTATTTCGACCCCATGCCGGCAGGAACCTGGATCGATGAGATAGATGAAATGGGTCAATCGATTGCGACAGCGGTCCCGGCCAGCATACTGTATCATTTGGTCACGGCATTCCGCGATATTCTGCCCAATGAGGCCCCATCGCAATGAAGACCCTTATTGTCATACCGGCGCGTTATGCCTCGACACGGTTTCCACAGAAACCCCTGCACAAGATTGCGGGTCGATCACTGCTCGGGCGCGTCACCGATATTGCCTCTGCAGCATGTGCCCGCCAACCGGATCGATCCTACGTCGTGGCAACTGATCATGAGGCCATTCGGACCCATGCTGAAACACTTGGCGCGCCGGTGGTCATGACCGACTCCAAGCTTCCTTCAGGAACGGACAGAGCCTTGGCAGCGGCCAAACTGGCGGCGCCAGACGCGGACTTTATCGTCAACCTGCAAGGCGATGCCCCCTTTACCCCGCCCAGCTACATAGATGCCATAATCCGTGCGGGCACACAGGCGCTGCAGGATGTCGTCACACCCGTGGTCCAGCTGAGCTGGACCGCACTGGACGAGGTTCGCGAGCGCAAAAATGTCACCCCTTTTTCCGGAACCAGTTGCGTGCGTGGCCCAACCGGTGAGGCTTTCTGGTTCTCGAAGACGATTTTGCCCGCCATACGCAAAGAGGACGAACTCAGACGCCAACAAACCCTGTCTCCCGTTTTTCGGCATATTGGCCTCTATGGTTACAAACGAGCGGCCTTAGAGCGTTTCGTCGCGCTTGGAGAAGGACACTACGAGCGCCTTGAGGGCCTGGAGCAATTGCGGTTTCTGGAAAATGGTATGCGGATCCTTGCCATAGAGGTCCCAACATCCGAAACTGCCATGTGGGGCATCGATACCCCGGAAGACGCGACCCACGCTGAAACTCTGATCGCACAATATGGCGAGCCCGTTTCCTCACCATGACGCAGCTCTACATTATACGACATGGCAACACCTTCGATCCAGGTGACACAGTGACCCGGGTTGGGGCCCGGACGGATTTGCCCTTGTCGCAATCGGGAAAACAACAAGCCTTACATTTACGTGACCACTTTCAGGACGCCTTACCCCATGGGTTTGCACGCGCCTATTGCAGCAGTCTGGCAAGAACCCGACAAACGGCAGAGATCATACTCGCTGGCAGCGTTGACCCGCCCAGTCTGGAGACACTGCCCTTCCTCAAAGAAATTGATTACGGTCCTGACGAAAACCAGCCTGAAGATCAGGTGGAGGCCCGTGTGGGCCGCGCGGCGCTTGAGCTCTGGGATCGGGAAGCCAAGCCACCTGCGGGCTGGAAAGTTGACCCCCAACAGCTGACGCAGGAATGGGGGGCGTTAGTCGACCGGCTGCAGACCGAGAAGCCAGAGCGCCCAGTGCTTCTGGTCACCTCGAATGGTATCGCCCGTTTTGCGCTTCGCGTTGTCACCACGGATCTTTCACGTGCCGGATCAATCAAGCTCAAAACCGGCGCGTTTGGTCAGCTATCGCTTTCAGGGCAGGAGGTTCGCCTGCTCAGCTGGAACCTGCGCCCCCAAACCGTGGTTTGAAGGAATACGAGGGTGCCTTTCCTAGACGATACCGGCTTTGAGCACATCGTGCATATGCAGAATTCCGACACAGAAGCCGCCATCAGAAATGACGAAAAGCTGCATGATGCTGCGGGCACTCATAAGTGAAACCGCGCTGTGAGCCAGCGAGTCCGACGTCACCGTGACCGGATCCCTGGTCATCGCCTGGTCAATTGTCTCAAATGATTTGCGTTCCCGCACAATCCGACGGATATCGCCATCCGTCAGGATGCCGAGCAGCCGCTCATCCGAATCCACAATACCGACACAGCCGACCTCCTTTTGGCTCAGGACATCTATCGCATCATCGAACCGTGTGCCTGACATGACCAGAGGAATATCCTCTCCGCCACGCATAATATCGGAAACCTTCCGCAACATGGCGCCGAGCTTGCCGCCAGGGTGATAGGTCGAGAAGTCATCCGCCTTGAACCCCCGTCGATCGAGCAAGGCCACCGCAAGGGCATCGCCAAGCGCCATCATCAGAGTTGTTGATGTGGTCGGCGCGCGGGTAACCGCGCAGGCCTCGGCAACATCCGGGATCAGGAGGAGATGATCTGCCGCCTTGCCAAGGGCCGACTCCGCACGCGCGGTCATCCCGATCAGAGGAATAGAAAACCGACTGGCATAATGCAGCAAATCCGACAGTTCCGGCGTCTCACCAGACCGCGACAGAGCAAGCACAACATCCTCGGATGTAATCATCCCGAGGTCGCCATGAGAGGCCTCAGTTGGATGAACAAACTGGGCGGGCGTGCCAGTTGAGGCAAGGGTCGCGGCAATCTTGCGGGCCACATGTCCTGATTTTCCGATGCCCGCACAGATCACTCGGCCGCGCGCTGAAAAACAGGTTGAGACCGCGTCCGTAAAGCGGTCATCAAGGTGCTCACTGAGAGCATCAAGTGCCTTGATTTCGGACCGCAAAACCTCTTTCGCGATGGAAATATCCTTGCTCATGACGGAATATCCCCATCACATACAAGCTCTCGCACGGCTTTCAGACGGGTCAAAAGCGGGCGTGCCGCGGTCAGGGGAAGACAGCTCGGGCCGTCGCACCGTGCCTTGTCTGGATCTGTGTGGAATTCAAGAAAAACACCATCCGCGCCAGAGGCAACGGCCGCCTGCGCAATCGTCGCAACCCCCTCGCGGCGTCCTCCCGTCGAGGCGCCGGCGGTGCGCGGGTCCGCCCCCGGGAGCTGAACGGCGTGGGTCGCATCGATGGTCACAGGGCACCCGAGGGCCTGCATGTTCCGAATGCCGAGCATATCGACCACGAGATTATTATACCCAAAGCTCGTTCCCCGCTCACAAAGGATGATCCGTGGCGGGTCCATGACTTCCCCAATCTTGCGGACAATGTTGGCGGTATCCCAGGGCGCGAGGAACTGAGCCTTCTTGACCTGAATAAGCCCGCCACTGGCCGACGCCGCCTTGGCAATGGCAACCACAAGGTCGGTCTGGCGGCACAGGAAGGCCGGGATCTGGAGGATGTCGGCGATCTGAGCAACCGGGTCGGCCTGGTCGACCTCATGAATGTCGGTACAAACCGGCACATTCAGATCAGCCTTGACCTGCTCGAGCATCGGCAGGCCTGCCGCCAGGCCCGGACCGCGATAAGACTGGATAGAGGACCGGTTTGCCTTGTCAAAACTGGCCTTGAAGGCATAAGGCAGATCCAGATCAAGGCAGATATTTGCGAGTTCTCGGCCAACCTCGAGCGCCAGGCCGGCATCCTCAAGAACATTCAAGCCCGCAATGACGGCAAGCGGCTGGCCTTCT
>CAJXMY010000161.1 GCA_913056435.1 uncultured Hyphomonadaceae bacterium
CTCTTCCGATCTTTCGTGGATGCCCACATCCATCTGGTGCAGATCGGTTTCCGTGAACTGACCCTTGATCTGACGGGTACTGGGTCTGTGCGATCTCTGGTTGAGCGTGTGGCGCGCGAAATCGAGACACTGCCACCCGGTCAGGTTCTTTACGGGCGGGGCTGGATTGAAACCGGTTGGCCGGAGGGGCGCATGCCGACGGCGGAGGACCTCGATGTCGTATCTCCGGAAAATGCCGTTATACTTGAGCGGGCCGACGGTCACGCCGTGGTCGCGAACTCCGCGGCGCTCTTGGCCGCAGGCATCTCAGGGGAGACGCCCGACCCGGCTGGAGGCGCGATTGAACGCGATGTGACAGGGGCGCCCACGGGTCTCCTTATTGATACCGCAGCCAATGCGGTGATGGCTCTTGTCGCGGCCCCGTCTGAAGAAGATCTCATTGCGGCCTATGTCATTGGGGCTGAGGAATATGTATCGCGCGGCTGGACAGGGGCGTACAATGTCAGCGTTGAACCTGATCACGCGCCGCTGCTGAAGCGTCTCGACCTCGAAGGGCGAATGCCGCTTCGCCTCGCCAATGCTTTTGAAGCAACGGGTTTTGACCTTGCGGCGCGGCGCGATTTCGAGACACCAACCATCACCAACCGGGCGGTGAAGTTGTACATGGATGGAGCGCTGGGGTCCCGCGGGGCACTTCTCATGGCGCCGTATAGTGACCGCCCAGATATGACAGGTCTCTCTCTTATGGCACCTGAGGCGCTTTCACAGGTGATGCGGGAGGCGGATCAGGCCGGCGTCCAGCTCGCTATCCATGCAATTGGAGATCTCGCCAATCGCTATGTTATAGATGCCTTTGAGGCCGGCCAGCATTCGGCCGATCTACGGTGGCGGATTGAGCACACCCAAATTTTGAATCCGGAGGATATTCAGCGCCTGGCCGATCTGGGCCTGATCGCCTCTATGCAGCCCTCGCATGCTATCGGCGATCTGAAATTCGCGCCCGACCGGCTGGGCCTTCAGCGGCTTCGGGGTGCTTATGCCTGGCAAAGTCTTATTGATGCGGGGGCTCTGGTGGTTGGCGGATCGGATGCGCCGGTTGAGGTTGGATCACCTTTGATCGAATTCTATGCGGCCGTTGCCCGCAAGGACCTCGAGGGTGACGATGGCGACGGCTGGCATCCAGAGGAGGCGCTGACACGTGAACAGGCGCTGGCGCTTTTCACATCGGCAGCGGCTTATGCCAGTTTTCAGGAGGAGGATCTGGGAACTTTGGAGGTCGGAAAACTAGCGGACATCACCGGGTTCGATCGTGACCTGATGACTGTGCCCGAAGCGGATATTCTCGAAGCCCGTGCTGTGCTGACAGTTGTGAATGGAGAGGTCGTGAATTGATGACTGACACGACGTCACACTGGGCTATATCGAACATCGTGCTAGAACCTACAGAATTGCTGGAACGCCCAAACAGAGACAAGATAGAATGACTGTCATGAACGAAACCGATACCCTTGAAGGTATGGAGCCAACCGTCGAGATAAGCGTTCGGGAGGCATTTGGGCTCGATTCTGATATGATCGTCCGCGGGTTCGACACCAGAACCGAATACGTTCCCGCCATCGACCCGGATTATCGCTTCGATCCCCAAACGACCATCGCGTTGCTCGCAGGGTTCGAGCACAATCGGCGTGTTATGGTTCAGGGGTATCATGGCACCGGCAAATCCACCCATATTGAGCAAATTGCGGCACGCCTGAATTGGCCGATGATCCGTGTGAACCTGGACAGCCATGTCAGTCGGATCGACATGGTGGGTAAGGATGCCATTGTTCTTCGGGACGGTCAGCAAATCACGGAATTTCGCGAAGGAATTCTGCCATGGGCCCTGCAACGTCCCGTTGCGATCACCTTTGACGAATATGATGCTGGACGTCCCGATGTCATGTTTGTGATCCAACGTATTCTGGAGGCCAGCGGCAAGCTGACTTTGCTGGATCAGAACAGGGTGATTTCGCCCAATCCTTACTTCAGGTTGTTCGCAACGACCAACACAGTTGGGCTCGGGGACACAACGGGCCTGTATCATGGGACCCAGCAGCTGAATCAGGGCCAAATGGACCGGTGGAGCATTGTGACGACCCTGAACTATCTCGAACATGACGCGGAGGTCGAAATTATTCACGCCAAGAAAACAGGTGTGGATATAGAAACCTTATCCAAGATGGTTCGCCTTGCAGACTTAACACGCAATGCTTTTATGAACGGTGATCTGTCGACGGTGATGAGTCCCCGGACCGTTATTACCTGGGCGGAGAACCAGGCTATTTTTCAGAATCTCGGACATGCGTTCCGCATGACATTCCTGAACAAGTGCGACGAGCTGGAGCGGCCACTGGTGGCGGAAATGTACCAGCGTTGTTTTGCCGAGGAACTGCCAGAGAGCGCTCTGATGGTGAGGGTCGCCTAAAAGGCCCATGTCAAAGATCGACGACGCCCCTTACGACCTTTTCAAACAGGCGCTGACTGCCACGACGAAGGCAATGAGTGCGCAACGTGATGTTGAACTGAGCTTTTCGGGCGAGGCCGCAAGATCAGAAGAGGGACGGATTATCCTGCCCGCGCCACCTCGTGATCTGTCGCCACAGCAGGCCGCGCGGGCAAGAGGAGAGGCAGATGCCGCCGCGCTTCGTCTGGCGCACCACGATCCTGTGGCTCATGCTGCCAGCCGGCCCAAAGGTGACTTGGGACGCCAGGTTTATGAAGCGGCGGAACGTGCGCGGATTGAATCGATCGGTGCGCTGGCGATGGAGGGGACGGCGGGAAATCTTGATGCGGCTCTGGCGGCCCGCTGCGAAAAGGCGGGTTACCATCGCATGGAAGATCGTCAGGACGCCCCTATGGCGCCAGCGATCGAGTTTCTTTTGCGCGAGCGTTTAACGGGTCGGCCTTTGCCGCCGGAGGCCGAGGGCGTCGCGTCGCTATGGCGCGACGAGGTCAATGCCAGAGGGGCTGAGACGCTCAATCTTCTTCTGTCGCAGTTGCACGATCAGGCAGGTTTTGCAGCAGCAATCCAGACGTTGATCCGGGACCTGACCGCTGGGGACGATACACCGGCAGAGGATGAAGCTGAGGACACAGCGTCTGAGGAAGATGATACCCAGCAGCAGAGCAGTGCCGATGACAGTGAAGCGGGTGAAGAAACCCAAGGCGCGACCATGGAGGAAATCGAAGCCGGCGACACTGAAGATTTGGAGGGTGAAGATACGAATGTATCTATCGACTCCGAGGTGGATATGGACAGCGATGAAGATGTCGATGAGACCGAGGAGGGAGCCAAGCCCCTGCGACCGAATTTCCGGGACGGGGATGACCGGCCAGATTTTGTCTACAAGGCATTCACCCGCGAAAATGACGAAATCGCCCACGCTGCCGAGCTGTGTGATCCTGAAGAACTCGGGCGCCTTCGCGCTTATCTTGATCATCAGCTGGATAGTCTTCAGGGGGCGGTGTCCAAGCTGGCGAACAAACTTCAGCGTCGACTGATGGCGCAGCAGAACCGGTCATGGTCCTTCGATCTTGAAGAGGGAGTCCTTGATACGGCCCGTCTGACCCGCGTCATCACTGATCCAACGACGCCATTATCCTTCAAGCAGGAGGATGACAGCAACTTCCGGGATACGGTGGTCACCCTTCTCCTGGACAATTCCGGGTCGATGCGTGGAAGACCGATCATGGTGGCTGCTTTGTGTGCCGATATTCTGGCCCGCACCCTCGAGCGGTGCGGGGTCAAGGTAGAAATACTCGGGTTTACCACCAAGGCATGGAAAGGCGGGCTCAGTCGCGAGGACTGGGTCAAAGCCAATAAACCGGCAGGCCCCGGGCGCCTCAATGATCTTCGCCATATTATCTATAAACAGGCCGACGCCCCCTGGCGCCGGGCGCGGCGTAATCTGGGTCTGATGATGCGGGAGGGCCTGCTCAAAGAGAATATTGACGGTGAGGCCTTGCTATGGGCCCATGACAGGCTGCTTGGCCGGCCCGAGCAGCGTAAGATCATGATGGTGATCTCGGATGGCGCCCCGGTGGATGACTCAACACTTTCGGTGAATGTCGGCAACTATTTGGAGCGCCATTTGCGTCAGGTCATTTCCGACATCGAAACCCGCAGCCCCGTGGAACTGATCGCCATCGGGATTGGGCACGATGTGACCCGTTATTATAAACGGGCTGTCACGATTGTTGATGCCGAGCAGTTAGGTGGAGCCATGACCGAGCAACTGGCCAGCCTTTTTGATGAAAGTGGAACCGATCCGCGACCTGAGGCGATGGCCGTGCCCCCGCTCACGCGTGAAACGGCACGTCCAACCGGGGCGGTTACCGGGGCGAGTTCGGGCGCACCAAGCTATGGGGGGCCGCGGGTCGGGACGGGGCGAGATGTCAAAGGCCGCCTCTAGCTTTTTGTCGAAGTCGGTCGTCTTTCGGTGTGTGCGGGCGGCGATCGCTGGGGGGAGTGTGCTGGCGGCTGGGCTTGCGACCTCAGCCGTTGCAACCGCAGAGATCACGGATCCCGGCGCGTGGCGCCTGACACCTGAGCTTCAGCGCTTGCAGGCTGCATCCTGCCCGGACATTACGCAGAAGGGGGACGGCGAAGCCTTGCATCTTGGGCTGACGCCTCTTCCTCTCTCGGATATTGCCGGGCCGGCGGCGCTGATCGGGGCGACACTTTCTGGCGCGTGGGAACTGGCCTCGACACATGCGGAATTCGGGGGACTGTCAGGGTTGGTCGTGATGCCAGATGGCAATCTTCTGGCGGTTGGCGACAATGGTCTTTTCATCTCGTTGGAAGTTGACCCGGAGACGCAGGCGCCCACGGGTTTCGCTCGGCTGGCACCGCTCCGCGATGCCGCAGCGCAACCATTCCGAAAACGTCGTCAACGTGATGCTGAGGGTCTGGCGTTTCAATATGGGGTTGCGCTGGTGAGCTTTGAGCATGATCACCGAATTTTGGCTTACCATATTGGGGCCTGTGGGCTCGACGCCCGGGGCATTGATCTGATGCCGTTGAGGACACGCCAGGATGGGGTCAGGCTTATGCCCAATCTTGGCGCTGAAGCCTTGAGCCTGTCGCCGGACGCCTCTCTCCGTGTGGGCGTGGAAGCTCGTGGACAGAACGGGGCGGTTACAGGCCGGGTGCGCCGTGATGGACAGCTGGAGGACTTGCGCTGGAGCCAGCCCCCCGCGTTGTATCTTTTAACGGGGCATGATCAGGCAGACGGTCTAACGGCAATGTTGTTCCGGGCATATGATCCCGTCCGCGGAAATCGTATTCTTGCCACCGTGTCGGATGCCAACGGCCTGATTGCGGATATCCGGCTTGATGCGGCTGGACCGGTAGACAATTTCGAGGGCATTGCCATTGGAAGGCGGCCGGGGTCCGGGTACAGATTGTGGCTGATCTCGGAT
>CAJXMY010000162.1 GCA_913056435.1 uncultured Hyphomonadaceae bacterium
ATGGGGAAGAGCAGGGCCAGCTCATCCAGCCTATCGGGCAGTATTACAATCCCTATATGGCCGGTGATGTGTCCGCCTACTGGGATGGTGACCCGCGGCACACGCCCAAGGGGGGCTTTCTCGCCATGGGACCACAGCTCATGCCGGGCCGGGTCGAATATATGGACGGGACCGAAGCGACCGTCGAACAAATGGCGATGGACGTTGCTCAGTTCCTTCAGTGGGCCGGTGATCCGAAGCAGGTTCAGCGCAAGTCGCTCGCTCTGCCTGCCTTGATTTATCTGGTGATCCTTGCGGGGCTGCTCTGGTTCTCCTATCAGCGCATCTGGCGGAAGGTCGGTCACTAGACCCGATCTGGACTTCCAATCCGGACCCACTCTGGTTTATGCCGGGGTGGGTCTTTTTTTGGAGAATGCAGCATGTCGGATTGGAAGATTGGGGTGATCGGGGGGTCCGGTCTGTACGATCTTGAAGGGCTGGAGGGCGTCGAGCAGATCGCCCTCGAGACACCCTGGGGGACGCCGTCCGAAGTCCTTTTGAGCGGACGGCTGGACGGGGTTGAATTCGTCTTCCTGTCCCGCCATGGCCGTGGTCACCGCCTCCCGCCCTCTCAGGTCCCGTACCGGGCCAATATAGACGCGCTGAAGCGGGTCGGGTGCACCGATATCCTGTCTGTCTCAGCCTGCGGGTCGCTGCGGGACGATTACGCGCCCGGCGATTTCGTACTGGTCGATCAGTTCATCGATCGCACCTTTGCGCGCGAGAAAAGCTTCTTTGGTCCGGGTCTCGTCGCCCATGTGTCGATGGCTGATCCCGTGTGTGCCCGGCTTTCAGCACTGGCTGGTGATGCGGCCCGCCAGAGCGGGGTCACAGTCCATGCGCGCGGCACCTATCTGGCCATGGAGGGACCGCAATTCTCCTCCCGGGCCGAAAGCCATATGTACCGACAGTGGGGCTGTGACGTGATCGGGATGACCAATATGCCCGAAGCGAAGCTCGCGCGCGAGGCCGAGCTGCCCTATGCCACGCTTGCCATGGTGACAGATTATGACTGCTGGCGAGAAGATGAGGCCGTGGTGGAAGTCACCAATGTGCTGGAGGTCATGGCCCGGAATACCGCGGCGGCGCGTCGGACCCTGTCAGCCCTGGCCGACCGGTTAAAATCCCTCAGCCGGACCCCCTCGCCATCGGGAATCGAAACCTGTCTGGATCATGCACTGATTACCGCGCCCTCCGTGCGTGATCCGGCCTGTGTTGCGAAGCTGGATGCGGTGGCGGGCCGGGTCCTCTGAATGGCGGATCAGGCCGCCGTGCTGGTCATCGCCACGAAAACATCTTCCAGACTCGGTTGTTCCGTCGACAGGTCCGCGACGCCGATTCCGCCTTCCCGGACCTTTTCAAGGAGCCGGCCAATCCCGGTTTCCGTGCTGCGGAAACGGATCAGCAGGGTTCCATCTTCCAGCAGGCTTGCATCCAGTCCGGCCAGAGCGTCGGGGATGGCCTGCAGCGCCTGCCTCGGCGTAATTTTCAGAAGCCGCTGGTCGAGCCGGGCCAGAAGCGCGGATTTGGGTTCCTGGGCCAGGACGTTGCCGTGATTGATGATCGCGATTTCATCACACAATTCCTCTGCCTCCTCCAGGTAATGCGTGGTCAAGATGATGGTGGTGCCCCGCGCATGTAATTCGCGCACATAGGTCCACAGGGACCGCCTCAGCTCGACATCGACCCCGGCTGTTGGCTCATCGAGGATAAGGACAGGCGGGGCGTGGACGAGGGCTTTGGCCACCATGAGGCGCCGCTTCATGCCGCCTGAGAGCTGACGGACATAGGCATCTTTCTTGTCGTCGAGTCCGACAGCAGCGAGAATTTCGAGGCTGCGGCGCTCGGCTTTGGGCACGCCATAATAGCCGGCCTGAAGGTCGAGGGCCTGAAGGGGGGTGAAGAAGGGGTCCATGGTGATTTCCTGATTCACCACCCCCAGTGCGGCGCGCGATGCGCGCGGTTCTTCGTCGATGTCGAGGCCCCAGATACGCGCCCGGCCCCCGGTCTTGGTCACGAGTCCGGCGAGGATATTGATAAAGGTCGACTTGCCGGCGCCATTTGGTCCCAGCAGGCCGAAAATGCTGCCCCGACGGACCTTCAGGTCAATGGCGTTCAGCGCCCGTTTCTCGGCCATTTTGCCCGAGGCCCTGTAGGTTTTCTCGAGCCCAATGGCCTCAATCGCATAGTCTGGCGCTGTCATGTCGGCTCCGCTTGTGTCCCAGCCCACATATAGGGCGTTGGCGTGGGGCTTCATAGGCCAATTGACGCGCCCCCCCGGACTGCCCTAATGCGAAGCGCAGTGAAGTTGTGCTGGAACCCCGAAGATGACGCAAACGCCCTCCTATCAGTCTCCTGAAATTGTCCGAGTCGAAACCCGACAGGTATCGTGCGACGGGGGCGGTGGCGCGCTGGGTCATCCGCGGGTCTGGTATGAGATGGGCGACGAGGACATGGTCGAATGTAAATATTGCGACCGCAGATTTGTCCTTTCAGGCGGCGCTGACGACCCGGAACGCGTCTAACCACGCGGCTCCGTTTCCGTTGTTGGGGCAGGGGACGTGGGAGAGGGTTTTCCAGCCCCCCGGCCATAATTGTGCTTTTTCAGAAGGCCCCGAAACTGGTCATAGCTCAGGCCGAGGGCCTGCGCCGCTTTGCCCTGATGCCCACGGGTTGCGGTCAGGGCGGAATCAATGAGCCGGGTTTCAAAAAGCCTCACTTCCTTTTCGAAAGACAGGGGCAGAGGCATGGCCGGAGCTGTCACGCTGGTCTGAATGTCGTCGGCGGTGGCCCCGGCTCGACCCGCAGCCTCAGCCGGCGTCGGGCCCGGGGCCAGGGGGCGGTAGGGTGAGGCAAAAGGGTCGAGATCCTGAGGGCTGAGCTGGACCGGGGCGCGATCGCCGTCCAGCAGCGCTCGGTAGGTGATCCGCTGCGCCACATTGCGCAGCTCCCGGACATTGCCGGGCCAGGGATGCTGTTCAAGCTGCGCGATCGCGGTGCCGGAAAAGCCGGGGAAGTCCTCGCCGAGTTCAACGGCCATGCGGCGCGCGAAATAATCGGCCAGAAGGGAGATGTCGCCCGGCCGAGCCCGCAGGGGCGGCAGTGTGACCACGTCAAAGGCAAGCCGGTCGAGGAGGTCGGCCCGGAAGGTTCCCGCGTCCGCACGGCTGGGCAGGTCGACATTGGTGGCCGCCAGAATTCGGACATCGGTCTGCAGGACACGTTCTCCGCCCAGTCTCTGGAACTCTCCATATTCCACCACCCGCAGCAGTTTTTCCTGAACCTGGGTGCTGGCTGTGGCAATTTCATCGAGGAACAGGGTCCCGCCATCGGCAAGCTCAAACCGGCCGATGCGGCGTTCGGTCGCCCCGGTAAACGCACCGCGCTCGTGGCCGAACAGCTCGCTGTCGAGCAGCGTCTCCGACAGGGCGGCACAGTTGACCTTGATAAAGGGACCGTTCCAGCGATTGGACAGGAAGTGAAGCCGCTCACCGATCAGCTCCTTGCCCGTGCCCCGTTCCCCGATGATCAGGGCGGGGCGATCGAGGGGGGCCAGGCGCGAGACATGTTCCTGTGCCGCGAGCCATGCGGGGGCTTCGCCGATCAGCTGAGGTGTGCTTTGGATCATAATATGGTCAATATAGCCATATTATTAGGTAAAAAACACCTAAAAAATCGGTGTAAATAACCAAAAATAAGGGGTCGGAAAGGCGGGCCTCAATAAAAAACACATAAAAACAGCAGGTTAAAAGGTTAAATTCAAACTGGCACGGTCCTTGAAATGCTACAGGCGTTGCGGCGAAACAGGCCGCGTCAGATACAAGGATAAGGAAAAATGACAGACCGCTCGTATAATGAACCGTTCCGGGAGGCCCGCCGTGAGAGTGGCCGGTTCGGTCGTTATCTCGCCAGCCGTCGTGCAGAGACCTGGATGTTCTTTGCCGCCGGCGTGTTTCTCGGGGGCTTCTTTTTCTAAGGCCCCTCAGCGATTCCTCCCAAACCAAGAAGGACACAGATTATGGGAATGTTCTCTCGCTTAAGCGACATCATCAATTCCAACATCAATGCGATGCTGGACAATGCCGAAAACCCCGAAAAGATTGCCCGCCTGATGATTCAGGAGATGGAAGACACGCTTGTCGAGGTGCGTACGGCCGCAGCCCGCGCCATGGCGGACAAGAAGGAAATGGAGCGTGAAATCCAGTATTATTCCGACAGCCGGGATGACTGGGAAGCCAAAGCCGCACTGGCCCTGGACAAGGATCGCGAAGATCTGGCCCGTGGCGCCTTGCTGGCAAAGCAGAAGGCCGAAACCGAAATCGGCCGGCGTCGCGATGCGATGGCGCTGGCAGAAGAGGCCTTCGAGCGTCGCCAGGAAGACCTGTCCCGGCTGCAGGCGAAACTCGATGAGGCGAAGGCCAAGCACCGTGCCCTGATGATGCGCCGGGAGGCTGCCGAGCAGCGCATCCGCGTGCGCCACCAGACCTATGACAGCCGGGTCGATGACGCTCTGGCACGTTATGCCCATGTCGAGCGCAAGGTTGATGAGCTGGAAGCCTATGCGGACACCATCAGAGAGACCGCCCCCTCTCTCGAGGCCGAGTTTGCGGCTCTGGCCCGTGATGAGGCGGTTGAAGCGGAACTCGCGGCTCTGAAAAAGGCCCGGTCCAAAACAGCGAAGGCCAGTCGGTCTGCCAGTGAGAAAACAGATACGAGCAAGGAGGGCTAATCATGTTAAGTACGATTTTTTACCTGATCGCTTTCCTCGCCATCATCACCTCGCCAGGACTGATCGCTATGGGCATTGAGGACTATCGCAATACCAAACTGGAGGAACCCCATAATGGGTGAAGCCATTATTATCCCGCTCGTCGCCATTCTGAGCATTTTCGTCATCTTTCCGGCGATTGTGTTTCATTACATCACCCAGTGGCGACGGCAGAAGACGCTGCTTCCCGATGATGAGCGCATGCTCGAGGATTTGTGGCGTTCCGCCAAGGCGATGGAGCGCCGGATCCAGACCATGGAACAGCTCCTGGAGGCCGATCATCAGGACGAGGCCACGCAGACCCGGTCTCGGCCCCGTCGCAGACAAGAAAGATTTGAGGACTGATTATGACACGCGATCATCACAAAGCCGGATATGGCTCAACCCGCGGCGCGGATCCCTATGATCCCCTGTTCGACTCGCCGAATCCCAAGCGGATCTATCGATCCAGGACCAACAAGGTCTGGCTTGGGGTCTGTGGCGGTCTCGCAGACCGGTTTGGCTGGGAACCCACACTGGTGCGTCTGCTTCTCGTGGTCAGTTTCTTTATTGTCGGACCGATGTCCTTCGTGGCCTATGTCATTGCCGCACTGATCACCCCCAAGGCCCCCTATGGTGGCCGCCGTCTCG
>CAJXMY010000163.1 GCA_913056435.1 uncultured Hyphomonadaceae bacterium
ATATTTCCGGGCGAACCGGAGCACCTAGGCTTCAACGAGCTCCTGCTCTGCCTGGTGGCGCGCCCGATCTGCAGCGCCCTTGGCGCCTTCATTCCGGTCAACCAGCTCAATCACTGCACGCGGAGCATTGTCTCCATAGCGAAACCCCGCCTTGAGGACACGTGTATAGCCTCCATTACGGTCCTTGTAGCGCTCACCGAAAACATCAAAGAGCTTTTTGACCGCATCCTTATTTCGGACCTTGGCAATAGCCTGCCGGCGTGCGTGGAGATCGCCTCGCTTCGCCAGCGTGACCAGCTTATCCATCAGTGGCTTCAGCTCCTTCGCCTTAGGCAGGGTGGTTACGATTTGCTCGTGCTCGATCAGTGACGCGGCCATATTCGCAAACATGGCTTTGCGGTGTGAGGCGGTCCGATTCAGCTTACGATGTGCAATGCCGTGGCGCATTCTAGTCTCCTTGAGCGGCGGTCTGCCGACACTGACCCTTAAAGATGGTCGTCATACTTTTTGGCGAGAGCCTCGATATCCTCTGGCGGCCAGTCTGGCACATCCATTCCCAGATGCAGGCCCATGCCAGCGAGGACTTCCTTGATTTCGTTCAGCGACTTGCGCCCGAAATTCGGTGTCCGAAGCATCTCCGCCTCTGACTTCTGGATAAGATCTCCGATGTAAACAATATTATCATTTTTCAGACAGTTCGCCGATCGAACCGACAGTTCCAACTCGTCCACCTTCTTGAGAAGAACGGGGTTGAAGCCGAGATCATTCTCTTCGGACTGGCTCTGAACATCGGCTTCCGGCTCTTCAAAGGTAATGAACAGCTGGAGCTGGTCCTGCATGATCCGAGCAGCATGAGCCACCGCATTTTCCGGCGTGATCGAACCGTCCGTTTCCACCGTTAGAGTCAGCTTGTCATAATCGAGAACGTTGCCTTCGCGTGTATCCTCGACCTGGTAGCCTACGCGGCGAACGGGCGAATAGATGGCATCGACGGGTATAAAACCAATTGGGGCATCCTCAGGGCGGTTCTCCGTTGCCGGAACATATCCCTTGCCTGTCGCAATGGTGAATTCCATGTGAAGGGTCGCATCACCATCAAGCGTGCAGATCACGTGGTCTGGATTCAAAATCTTTACGTCACCGGGGGTTTCGATTTGACCGGCTTTCACTTCACCCTTGCCGGAGGCCTTCAGGATCATACGCTTCGGCATATCCGACTGCATGTCGACCGCAACCTGCTTGAGGTTGAGTACAATTGTCGTGACGTCTTCCCGAACACCCGTGATGGAGGAGAATTCATGAACGACACCATCGATCTGGACACCCGTAATCGCGGCGCCCTGTAGGGAAGAAAGAAGGATACGACGCAGGGCATTGCCCAAAGTTGTCCCAAAGCCACGCTCAAGCGGCTCGATGACCAGTTTCGCGATGCGTTGCGGATCGCGCCCCGGCTCGACAACCGGGCGGTTTGGCCGGATCAGGGCCTTCCAGTTACGATCGTTTACGGCGGCTTCAGCTTCGGCCATATGTGGCCTCCTCGGCAAATGGTTTTATTCGGTTAGACGCGACGACGCTTTGGCGGGCGACAGCCATTATGCGGAATGGGGGTTGTGTCACGGATGGCGGTCACAGTCAGTCCCGCAGCCTGAAGGGCGCGCAACGCACTCTCGCGGCCAGACCCCGGCCCTCGGACATTGACCTCTACGGTCTGCATGCCATGTTCCATAGCCTTCTTGGCGGCGTCTTCCGCAGCCACCTGAGCCGCATAAGGCGTCGACTTCCGAGAGCCCTTGAAACCCATGGCACCGGAAGAAGACCAAGAGATCGTGTTCCCTTGAGCATCCGAGATCGTCACCATGGTATTGTTGAAGCTTGAGTTCACATGCACAACACCTGAGGAGATGTTTTTACGAGCACGACGAGCAACGCGGGTGGGTTGGCGGGCCATAGGCTAAGTCCTACTTCTTCTTGCCGGCAATCGGCTTGGCCGGGCCTTTGCGGGTCCGGGCATTGGTGTGGGTACGCTGGCCGCGGACTGGCAGGCGCTTACGATGACGAAGTCCTCGGTAGCAACCCAGATCCATCAGGCGTTTGATGTTCATTGAAACGTCACGGCGAAGGTCGCCTTCGACCATGTAATCACTGTCAATGGTTTCGCGGATGCTGATCACCTCGGCATCTGTCAGATCTGCCACGCGACGGTCGGAGGCAATGCCAACCTTCTCGCAGATTTCCAGTGCCTTGCTGGCTCCGATGCCATGGATGTAACGCAGCGCTATCGGCACGCGCTTATTCGTGGGTATGTTGACGCCTGCAATACGTGCCACGGGCCAGTCTCCTAAATAACCAAAAAGAGAGCCCTTACGTGCTCGGCAGGCCTGCCACCGCACACATTCAGACTCGTCCCTTAACGAAGTGCGTCGTTATAGACACGCACCACCCAAGGTCAACCACTGATTCAGCGGTATCAGACAGCTACTGCAGCGCCTGTTCAATCCCCGCACTTACAGCTTCCACCGCCGCCATACCATCTACCTCGTGCAGTTTCCCTTGCCCGGCATAGATCGGCAAAAGCGGCGCCGTATCCTCATTATATTTCTCCAGACGGGCGGAAAAGGTTTCGGGATTATCATCCTTTCGGCCTTCCTCCTGAAAACGCTTGGTAACCCGACTGATTAGCTGCGCTTCATCCACTAGGAGTCTAACCACACGATCCACCTGGCTCCCGCGGCTTTCCAACAGGCGGTCCAATGCCTCCGCTTGGCCAATCGTACGGGGAAAACCGTCAAAAATGAAACCGGCCGCTCCTGAATGTTGGGTCAGCTGCTCGTCAATCAGATCAATCACAATATCGTCCGAGACCAGACCGCCTTCATCCATGATCTTTGCAACACGCTGACCGAGCTCGGACCCGGACTTACGGGCCGCCCGCAGCATGTCGCCGGTCGATAGCTGGATGTATCCATGATGGCTTACAAGGCGCTTGGCCTGTGTGCCTTTCCCCGCCGCGGGCGGGCCAAAGAGGATGAGGTTCATTTTTTTCGCTTTCCTCCGAGTCGCGACTTCTTGATGAGCCCCTCATATTGATGCGCGATCAGGTGCGATTGTATTTGTGTTACAGTATCCATGGTCACCGATACGACGATCAACAATGAGGTACCGCCGATATAAAACGGGATGCCTGGCGCATAGCGCCTCAGCACCTCGGGCATAAGGCAGACAAATACCAGATAGATCGCTCCGATTGTCGTCAAGCGTGTCAGGACGTAATCAAAATAGGCAGCGGTGTTCTTGCCAGGTCGGATACCCGGAACAAACCCCCCATATTTGCGGAGATTGTCGGCCGTCTCTTCCGGGTTGAACATGATGGACGTGTAGAAAAAACAGAAGAACGCGACGAGCACGCCGTAACTGATGATATAGGTCCAGCTCCCGGGCGAGAAATTTGTCGCGACCCAGGCCATGATGCCGGTCGAATTCGCCACGGCATTCGGATCCGCTGTGTTCCCACCCGAAAACCCGACAAGGGTCATCGGGAGCATCAGGATCGCAATGGCGAAAATAGGCGGAATAACACCTGATGTGTTCAGCTTCAGCGGCATAAAGGAACTTTGTCCCTGAGCCGCCTGGTTCGCAGCTTGTTGACGTTTGGGGTACTGGATCAAGACGCGTCTCTGAGACCGCTCGATGAAAACGATAAAGACCGTGAGGGCAATGACCAGAGCCGCGACCCCGACCACGAAGACAACATTGACGCCCTGTTCGCGCGAGCCACTGAACAAATTGAACAGCGCCCTGGGCATTTCCGCAATGATGCCAGCGAAGATGATCAGCGAGATCCCGTTACCAACGCCTCGCGCGGTGATCTGCTCCCCCATCCACATCAGGAACATGGTGCCGCCGGTGAAGGTGGTCACAGCGGTCATAATAAAGAACCAGCGCGGAATATCGTCAAAGGCAAAGCCAGACAGGCTAACGGCAATTCCAAAGCTCTGAACGATCGCAAAGCCAAGCGTCAGGTATCGCGTGTACTGGTTGATCTGCTTCCGGCCGGCCTCTCCTTCTTTCTTCAATTTCTCAAGACTGGGAACGGACGACGTCATCATCTGGATGATGATTGAGGCTGTGATATACGGCATCACATTGAGCGCAAAAATGCTCATGCGTTCAATCGCGCCACCAGAGAACATGTTGATACTGCCAAACATGCCCCCCTGCTGGGTCTGGAAGAATTGCGAAAAGGCCTCGGCATCCAGCCCGGGCAAAGGAATAAATGTTCCCAGCCGGTACAAGACAAGAATGAAAAGAGTGAACAGGATCCGGTTCTGGAGCTCCTTTGCCTTGGCAAAAGTTCCAAAATTCATGTTCCGCGCGAGTTGTTCAGCTGCTGTCGCCAAGGTCTGGCTCCTTCAGAAAAGAGATTCGCCGCCAAAATTGGCGGCGAAGACGAATTTGTTAAGAGGCGAGCTGAAAAAAAACGGCTCAGTCGTCCGACTTCTCAGCGGATCCGCCCGTCAGCGTGACGCTGCCACCCGCTTTTTCTATCGCCTCGATGGCCGCTTTGCTGGCACCCGTGACGGTAATGTTGACTTTTTTCGGCGCATCGCCTTTTGCGAGAAGCCGGATACCATCTTTGCGCCGGCGAACCACGCCCGCCGCAAGAAGGGACTCCTCAGTTACCGCTTTCGGGTCGAGTTTTCCGGCCTCAATCGCTTTTCCGAGAAGGCTCAGGTTCAGCCAAGCATGAGATTTGGAGTTCCGTGGGGTAAAACCACGTTTGGGCAGGCGCATGTAGATCGGCATCTGACCGCCCTCGAAGCCATTGATCGCGACACCTGATCGCGACTTCTGACCCTTTACACCACGGCCGCCAGTTTTGCCCTTTCCGGATCCAACGCCACGCCCAACCCGCAAACGGGCCTTCGTCGATCCTTCGGCGGGAGAAAGTTCATTGAGTTTCATTGTTCTTATCCTTCGATGACTTCCACCAGATGCGCCACCTTGGTAATCATGCCGCGAACGGCAGGAGTATCTTCAAGGGTCCGCTCACGGCCAATTTTGTTTAAGCCCAGACCGATAAGTGTTTGACGCTGCTTTGGCGCTCGGCGAACCGGGCTTCCAGTTTGGCGAACGGTCACGGTTGACGTTTTCTTTGCCATGGTCTGTTCCTCTCGCCTTCTTAAGCTTCTGCCACATCTGAAAGGCCTGCCTCGGAAGCGCCGTCTGTGCGCCGACCAATCACATCCTGCACCTTCAGGCTACGCTTTGATGCAACGGCTCTCGGGCTAGCCTGCGCCTTCAGGGCGTCAAAAGTGGCCCGCACCATATTGTAGGGGTTGGAGGAGCCCAGCGACTTGGCGACCACGTCCTGCACGCCCAGCGTCTCCAGCACGGCGCGCATCGG
>CAJXMY010000164.1 GCA_913056435.1 uncultured Hyphomonadaceae bacterium
CGGTGGCTGTGGCCGACTGGTTCAGACGGTCGATCAGGTTGCCCGATACCGGGTCGCGAACGAGGTCACGCGTACAATCCAGATAGGAGCGATCGCTGACGTCGATTTCTTCGTTCAGACGATATTCGGCCGACAGGGTAAAGTCGGCATTGTCGCCCATTTCAAAACCATAGGCGGCGCTGACAACATACTGCATGCCGCCAGTTTCTTCCGGAGCGGTCAGGCTGCCGGTGAGTTCGAAGCCATCCACCGAATCCCGGGTGATGATGTTGATCACACCACACACCGCGTCGGATCCATAGG
Source organism: uncultured Hyphomonadaceae bacterium (assembly GCA_913056435.1). GTDB lineage: Bacteria > Pseudomonadota > Alphaproteobacteria > Caulobacterales > Hyphomonadaceae > Henriciella. The sequence goes on from CAJXMY010000164.1 coordinate 304, forward strand.
TCGTCGAGGAGCCATCCTTAAGGATTTCAACCCGCGAAATAATGGACTGAGGCACGACGCTCAGATCGAGCGCCGAGACGGCGCCGCGCGTTCCGGACGGGCCCGGGCGCTTGCCGTCCAGCAGAACCAGCGTCCGCGTGTCGCCGCAACCCCGGAGGTCAACGGTCTGGGTTCCGACACCACCATTGGTGACGAAGTTCTGGAAGGTATTGTTGAGCTGCGTCGAGCCGGCGGCCAGGGACGAATTCTGGAGCAGTTCGGCCGCGTCAACCAGACCCTCGAGGGTCGCGACTTCGGCCGTGATCACCTGAACGGGCGACGAGGATGTAAATTCATCCCGCGCCAGAAGGGACCCGGTCACAACAACCTTTTCCTGCCGCATTTCCTGCGTATCGGCTTCCTCAGCGACGGATACGACCTCATCAACGTCGGCGTCCTGTGCGACGGCGACACCGGACAGGCTCAGCGCGCTCAGAGCGACGCCGCTGAACACTGCTTTTCGAAAAGAGCTCTGGCTCATAAAAAACCCCACCTTCTTATGTTAAAATATTCTTTGCCGAGATAAATTTCCGGCATGATCGCAAGATGCACGCAGTTTGAAGACACGCAAGCATGATCAGGAGTTTCGGGCCCAATCCGGATCCGATGGTAAATAAAGTGTTGCAGATCTGTCACGAAACAGGGCGTGCCCCTAGGTCAAGGGGTCCTTATTGTGTCAAACTGCTACACTTCATATCTTGACCGAGTTTCAACTTCCCCAACTATGGTCGTCTGACTTGAAGGAGACCGAACCCCATGTTGCAAAAGCTGTTATCTGGTCTGGTCGCGTTCGGCGCAGTTGCCATAGGCGCGCACGCTCAGCCCGAACCTCTGACGGCGCAGGACTTCGCCCGTCATCCCTTGATTTCAAGCCCCTCCATGTCGCTGGAGGGCGACATGATGGTGGCGGTGATCACCGATCCCTCCGATCCCTCAAAACGAGCCGCGGCCTATTGGGACCTGACCGGTGACCTGGACCTGTCCAAGCCTATTCCACCTTCGAATGTGACGCCAACCAGCGGGAAGACCCTGTTTTTCGCGGCGGCGGCCCTGAAGCAGCGCAAATCTCTCTGGTTTACGGTTCAGCCTTATGTTGGAGCCCTGATGGGCTGCGGGGAAGGCAAGACAACCGGCTCGACCAAGAAATACCTTCAGCGCGTGTACATGGGAAATGAGCGTATTCGGAAAATTGACGATCTGCCGGATGGTCGCGCGGAAGTCGGCGCCAACCGGATGATTTTGAGATGTTTCGAACTGGTAGGCGAAACGGGCATCGAATCGCTGTTGCCCCTCGATCCCGAAAACATCGTCATCAGCCGGGCCACAACGAGTAATGGAACGAGTTATTTCAAGCATAACCTCCGGACCGGCCGGGAAGAATTTCTGTACAAAGCAGACAATACCGACTCCTTCCAGATCAGCAGCCGGGATGGCATGCCGGTTGCGCGGACAGAGCTGGAATTCGAAGATGGAGAATGGGTTCAGTACATCAAGCTGAAGGCGCCGGGCTCTGATGAATTTACCATCGAGGATCCGCTGACGACCCAGATCCGCAACCGCTACAACATGTCTATCTTCGGGTATGATGAGGCCTCCGGAAACTATTATATCGGAACAGACAAATTCTCCGATAAGGTCTCTGTCTACCTGTATGATGCCGGGACCGACACATTCAGTGACGCCCCGATCCTCGCCCATCCGGACTATAACATCACGTCGCTGATCACGTCGAGCCGGCCCGAAGACTTCGGGAGCATTCTGGGCTTTCGGTTTGAAGGCCCCAGCGTTGAAACCTACTGGCTGGATCCGGAGATGAAGTCGATTCAGGATGCGCTGAACGCAGCCTATCCGGGAAAGACGGTCAATCTGATCGACTATACCAATGATCGCAACCGGGTGCTCTACAGTGTCAGCGCGGCGAATTATCCGCCCGTCTACGGGCTGTTATTTGACAAGGCTCGGGTTGGCCTCATCGGTGCCGCCCGTCCATGGATCCGGGAGGAGCAGCTGGGGAGGCCGGAATTCGTCTACTACGAGGCCAGAGACGGCCTACAGATTCCCGCGCTCATTACCCTGCCCACCGGATACGAGCCCGGTCAGAAGGCGAGGGGCGCAATCATCCACCCCCATGGCGGCCCCTGGGCCCGGGATTATCAGGGTTGGGGTGACGCTGGCTGGACCCAGTATTTTGCCAATCGCGGATTCATCGTTCTTCAACCCCAGTATCGCGGCAGCACCGGATGGGGACGGGAACTCTGGGTCGCCGGTGATGGCGAGTGGGGCCAGAAGATGCAGGACGATAAGGATGATGCCGCGGCCTGGCTGGTTGAGAATGGCTATGTCGACGCGGACAAAATCGCCATACATGGCTACTCTTATGGCGGGTTTGCGGCCATCGCGGCCTCGGTCCGTCCAGAGTCGCCCTACCAGTGCGCCATTGCCGGAGCGGGCGTGGCCAACCTGACGAAGCTGTCAAACTCCTGGGGATCGAACCGGATCCAGCGTATCTTCCAGGGCAACACAGTTGATGGAATGGACCCGCAGGACAATACCCGGCGGGTCAATATTCCGATCCAGCTTTATCATGGCGACTACGATGTGCGCGTTCCACTGTGGCACAGTCGGGATTTCTATAATGAAATCCGTGGGGACCAGCCCCAGAGTGAGCTGATTGTTCTGAGGGAAATGGGGCACCAGAGCAATAAGTGGCAGCCCGAACACAAGGAAACGGTTCTAGTTGAGATGGAGCGGTTCCTGACAGACGTTTGCGGGATGTAAACCCTGCGGGGCAGACGGATCGGGCCCGCGTGGCCCGGCACAGGATCGCCTTCTGGAACAGGCCCCGGTCGCGGCTTCTGCCGACCGGGGCCTTTTTCATGTCCGGGCGGCGGCGGGGCGCGCCATGGCCTGCTCTGCGAGGAAGGTCACCCGCCCGGGTCGCGCCAGAGCGGCGTGGGTGTCGCCAGCTTAGCGCAGAGGCGGCCCAGAGACCCTGACCCAGTCCACAAGCATTTCGATGTCCCCGGCCTTGATCCGGTCGACGGTGTCTTCCGGAAGCCCATTATAAGGGACCTCGATCCCATTGGTCTTGAACGGATACATGCCGCCGAGGGCAAAATTCAGGATCAGGAATTTCGGTGTATCGAACCGCCAGTCTCCATAATGTTCAATCATGGGCCGGGTGACCCGGTATATCAGCCGGCCGTCAACCTTGAACAACATGGCCTGATCGCTCCACTCCACCGCATATTCATGCCAGTCTGTGACGTCGGTTTCGGGTGGAAAGACATATTTGTTCACAATCGGGGTTTCACCGAAATAGCCGGGGCCATGCACCGCGACACCAATCCAGTCTTTTTCACCGACATATTCCATGATGTCGATTTCCCCGGTGTCGGGCCAGTTGCCATTGCCAAGCAGCCAGAAAGCGGGCCAGACCCCCACGGCGTCCGGCATCTTGATCCGGGCAGCCGCGCGGCCATGGGTGAAATCGAACTTTCCGCGGGTGTTGATACGCCCGGACACAAAATCCGCGACGCGCCCCGTGGGCGTCACGAAACCCGGTTCAAATTTGGGGCGCAGGACCAGAACGCCGCCTTCCGCGCCTTCGACCATGCCGGCAGGTCGAATCTCGATGGTCTCGGGCGAGTCGATATAGGCCTGCTGTTCATTGTTCACCCAGAAGTCCGGTCCGATGACATTCCACTTTTCGCGATCCAGCTGTCCGGTGCTGAAGTCATCGAAAAAAATGGGGTCGCGGTCAGCCATGGATGGACCTTCGCAGAAAGCCGGCCCCGCGAAAAGGGCTGTCATCATGGCCAGCAGGGCGCCCGAATATATGGTTTTCATTGTCAGTGCCCCCCTGCCTGAGCCCATCATGGGCTTTCAGTCTGACATACCGCCATCACTTGTCGCGCATTGTAAATCCGCTGCGCTGTGCATCCGGCCGTTAACCGAGCAAACGCGTCACAAAACGCGACTTTTGGCTTCTGTGGATAAGTCCAAAAAGTCTAATAAAAACAACGGTGCCGCTAGGGTGACTTGAACACCCGACCCTCGCATTACGAATGCGATGCTCTACCAGCTGAGCTATAGCGGCGACCGGCGGGTCAGGACATACCGTTTTCGGAGCTGGCAGACAAGGGACTTGGCGCGGTTGGACAGGGTCAGTCCTCTTCGGCCGGGACATAATCCAGCGGCGCATTGGCAAGCTTGGGAGGGTCGGATCGGGCGAGGGTCCGGTCAACGCCCGGAAGTGCCAGAGGGCGGCTGGCATCCAGCTCGCGTTCATAAGTTTCGTAGCGGGGGTGAATCAGCTGTCCGGCGTCTCCGAAAGCGTAGACGAGCCGCGCCCAGTCACGGGCGTCGAAGTCAAATGTGTCGCCTGTGGGGTCGAGGTCGGACCATTCGGCCTCCCGAGAGGCTGTGACCGCCATGCGCCCCCATCGAGCCGCTTCTTCACCATCTCCATAGCCTTTCAGGGCCTTTTCAAGCAGAAGACAAAGTCGAGCTGTGGGCCGCTCTTCAACGAGTTCCGCTAGCGTTTTGACGGCATCCATCCAGGATCGATCTGCCATGGCCAGCTCTGCAGCAAGGATGCGGCTTTCCCGATGATCGGGGTTTTGCGCGATCAGCTGTCTCAGACCAGCCTGGCCATCTCCTGATTTTGCTGTCTCTGCGCGGCGAACCAGCTGTGCCAGCGCCGGGTGGGGGCGGGCCCGCCAGGCTGTTTCAAGAAGCGTCTGAGCGGGGCGGGGGCGGCCTTCGGAAAAGAGGTAGCGGGCGGCATGAAATGCCGCTGCCGGCAAGTCGGGGGCGATCTTGTGAGCCTCTGACAGATGCCGCTGGGCTTCCCGGCGGTCTGTTCGGCGAAGCTCCAGAGCGTGGGCTGTCAGCAGGACCGCGCGGCGACGATTGGCGTTTTCCGGTGGGATCTGGGTTCGGCGTTCACCCTGATCCAAAGTGTCCAGAGCGTCTGGCCAGCGGCCGGCAGCGACCTGACTGTCAAACAGGGAATTAAAGGG